>CAYOBS010000483.1:0-2155 GCA_964402305.1 uncultured Planctomycetaceae bacterium
CGGTAGTCCCGGCGCGCCGGGATAGCCGGTAGTCCCGGCGCGCCGGGATAGCCGGCAGCCGGCAGCCAGTAGCTGGCGGACGGTAGTCGGTGAAGATCGTCGTGATCCTGATCGAAGAAGCAAGGAGTCCGGCCCATGTCAGAAACTGTGATTACGGACAACCGAGGCCCGAAGGGCCGGCGGCGCATAGCCGGGGGTGAGCGAAGCAAACCCCCGGTAAGAGCCCCCTACACGAACGGAGCCCTGAAAGGGCGACAGAACGCCTCCAGTCCCGCCACAATTCTCGAGTCAATACAGGAGTAGATATCGTGCTTAGAAACACAAATCGCATTTCCCGCCGCGGCCTGTTTCGTCGCGCGGCGGTTGCGGCGGCAGGTGTTGCAGCCGCGCCGTACGTGCTGACTTCCACGGCCCTTGGCGCCGAGGGCCGGCCCCCGGCCAGCGACCGGATCGTGCTGGGCGCAATCGGCATAGGCGCGCGCGGCTCGCACGACCTGGGCTGGATGATCGACGAGAAGGACGTGCAGTTCGTGGCGATCTGCGACATCCGCAGGACCCGCCGTGAGGCCGTCAAACAGTTGGCCGACAAGAAGTACGGCAACAGCGACTGCGCCATGTACCGCGACATGCGGGAGTTCCTGCCGGCCCGGCCGGATGTCGACGCGGTGCTCATCGCCACCGGCGAGCGGTGGCACGCGATGGCTTCCATCACGGCCATGAAGGCCGGCAAGGACGTCTACAGCGAGAAGCCCGGCTCGATGACGGTCGCCGAGGGCCAGGGCCTCGTCGAGGCGGGCCGGCGGTACGGGCGGATCTTCCAGACCGGCACGCAGCGGCGAAGCGAGGCGAACTTCGTTTTCGCCGAGCAACTCGCCCGCACAGGCCGGCTCGGCAAGCTCCACACGATCAGGGCACACATCGCCCCGTGGGATCCGATCCTCAAGCACGAATGGCTCCCGGCCGAGCCCGAGCCGCCGCGCGACGAGGTGGACTGGGACCTTTGGCTGGGCCCGTGCCCGTGGCGCCCGTACAACAGCGCGTATGTCGGCGGCGGGTGGCGAGGCCACTACGACTTCCACACCGGCGACGTCGGCGAGTGGGGCAGCCACACCATCTGCCAGTGCCAGGGCGTCATGCCCGACGGCATGTACCCGACGGAGTTCATCCATCCCGGCAATAACAACGGCGAGGGATTCGTGGCTGTGTATCCCAACGGCGTGAAGCTGGTGCTCAGCCGCGGCGGCTGGCGCGGTTCGTGCGGGGTGAAGTTCGAGGGCGCCGACGGCTGGGTGAGTGTCGCCGACGGGTACGGCTCGCCCGACGTGTCGGACCCGGCCATGCTGGCGGATTTCAAGACGATCGTCCGCGACTACGTCGCCGAGACGCGCCGCCCGCTCAACCACGTCCGCGACCTGCTGGACTGCGTCAAGACCCGCAGGCAGGCCATCTCGAACCCGACCGTCAGCCATCGGTCAATGTCCATCGTCCACTGCGCCAATATCAGCCTTTGGCTTGGCCGGAGCCTCAAGTGGGACCCCGCCAAGGAAGAATTCGTCAACGACGCCGAGGCCAACAAGCTTCGCTCGCGAGCCATGCGCCAGCCGTGGCACGTGTAGGCTGACAGGCAGTAAGTAGTAAGAAGTAGATAGATAGGTAGTAGAACAAGAGACCTCGGAAGGCAAAGGCTGGCATGCGTGTGTGGCGAGCAGGATTTGAGCCCCGTTTACGGGGCTTCGCCCGCCGAAGGCGGTATAGACCAGGGCTTTTAGCCCTGGGGATCTGGTCGCCTATTTTGTTTTGTTTAGCACGCCTCGGCGTGCTTACTTGCCGGCTTTAGCCTAAAGGCTCACAAATGCGGGTAAGCCCGCTGAAGCGGGCTGATAGGAGGAACCGGAAGGAATGTGGTACCCAGGCCTAAAAGGCCTGGTCTAAACCCGCCGTCGCCAAGGCTCCGGCGGGCGAAGCCCCGTGAACGGGGCTGAAGATAAACCTGAACAACCAGGCCCCGCAAGGCCAAAGGAGTAACACCATGTCGAAAGTGCGTCTTATCACCATGCTCGTAATCGCGTTGTTTCTCTCGGCCGGGCCGCTTCGGGCCCAGGAGTACGGGCCGCAATCGAAGGAAGAGGCCGCCAGGCAGCTCGCCGTCGTGAAG
>CAYOBS010000484.1:0-2123 GCA_964402305.1 uncultured Planctomycetaceae bacterium
CCGGCCTTGATCTCGGCCGTCATCTTCCAGTAGATCGAGCCCAGGGCGGCCGGGTAATAGCCGCCAGGCCCCAACGTCGTGGTGGCCAGTGCCACGACGTCGCACCTGGGCTGCTGCGGCGCCGGCTGGGGGCTGGGGCTGACCTTCACGGCCGGGCCGGGTGCAGCCGACGCGATGGTCGGGTGCGTGGTTGGCTTGACGCCCGAGGCCAGTTTTGGGCCGACCGGGCCTGGCCGCGGGGTATTGTCGGTGATGTCCAAATGCTTCGGCTCCGGGAAGAAGACCGGCCAGAGCATCACAGCCAAGCCGATCATGGCCGAGCATAGGACCGCCGCCACGGCAAGGTAGATTCCCGACCGCAGGCGGGTGGCGCGGCTTCGGCGTGCCAGCACGGCCTCCTTGCCGGCCTGGAAGTCCTTCATGGCGTTTGCCAACTGCCCGGCCTCTGGTGACGGGATTTGCGGTTCCGGCGGCAGGGCCTCTGTCAGCCCAGCCAGGTTTGACGAAGCCTGCGATGGGGGTTGAGGCTGGGCCTCGACGCCCACCGGCGCCTTGGTGGCCGGAGCGGGCGCTGCCTCGGGTGCGGGTCGGGTCCCGTTTGCAGAGCGCCTGTGCGGCAGACGTTGCGGCCTGGCCGGGACGGCCTGCTGCGAAAGCGGAATAACCACCGGCAGCGGCTCGTGCGTGCCTTCATCGTCGGCGGCGTACTGGATGGGCTCGGGCAGCAGATCGAGCATGGATTCCCGGTCATCGGGCTGCACCGACGCCCGGTGCGAAGCGGACATCTCGCCCGGGGCCACCAGGTCCAGGCCCGTCTCCTTGGCATCGTTTCGTGGCCTGGGAAGCTCCAGGTGCTCCAGGTCGTCGGGATAGGGAATATCCATCGGCGCGTCGCATGCCTTGCAGCGGGCCTTTCGCCCGGCCACACGGGCGCCGACGCTCACCGTCTTGCCGCATTGGGGGCAGGTGATGCTTACCTTCCGCCCCTCGGAGTTGCGGGCCTGCTCGGCAAAGCCGACATCGTCCTGGCCCGGCAGGTCCTCGACCACGTCGGATGGGGAATCCTCGCGTCGGGGCACGGGGATCTTGTGCCCGCACTTGGCGCAGAACGCGACCGGCTGGCTCCAGTTGGCCGGAAGCTCATTGATGTGCCCGCATTGGCCACACTTGAGGTTCAGCGCGTCCACGTCACCTGTCTCCCGCTGGCAAATACCGTTGTGCAATCGGCATGCGCCGTCCCGATCCGAAGGCCCTCGTGGTAACCTTCAGCACGGGCGGCGCCTGCTTCCTCTTGTGTTCCGAAAAGTCCACCATGGCAAGCACGCGCAGGACTTCCCTCGCGTCCAGGCCGGCGGCGATGATCTGCTCGGCCGTCTGGTCGGCTTCAATGTACCGCCTCAGTATATCATCCAGTAGCTCGTAAGGCGGCAGCTTATCCTGGTCGGTCTGGTTGGGCTTCAGTTCGGCGCTGGGGGCCTTTACCAGCGTGCTGTCGGGAATCCTCGGACGCGGGGTCTCGGCGTTGAGTTGCCTGGCCAGGCGGTAGATGTCCGTCTTCATCACGTCGCCGATGGGCGCAAGCCCGCCGGCCATGTCGCCGTAAAGCGTGCAGTACCCCACCGACAACTCGCTCTTGTTGCCCGTCGCCAGCGCCAGGTGCCCAAATGCGTTGCTCGATGCCATAACCAGCGTGCCCCGTATGCGAGCCTGGATGTTCTCGGCGGCGGCGTGCTCGCCGGCCGAGGCAAGCACATCCGCCAGCGAGGCCTCGAACGCCTTATGCATCGGCTCGATCCCCACGACGGCGTAGTGAATTCCCAGGTTTCTGGCCAGTTCCTCCGCGTCGGTGAGGCTGTGGCCGCTGCTGTACCGGCTGGGCATGGCCAAGGCGTTGACATTCTCGGGCCCAAGGGCGTCGGCGGCAAGCGTTGCCACGACGGCGGAGTCTATCCCACCCGACAGGCCCAGGACAACGCTGCGAAAGCCGCACTTGGTCACGTAGTCCCGCAGGCCGAGCTTGAGCGCGGATGAGAGGCGGGCGATTTCGTCATCGACCGGCTCGATGCGTGCCGGCGGCGGCTTCGTCTCCTCCCGATCCGGCAGGTCCACGATGAGCAGGTCCT
>CAYOBS010000485.1:0-2122 GCA_964402305.1 uncultured Planctomycetaceae bacterium
TGTCAATTGTCAACTGTCCGCCCCTGCCACGGCCCGTGTGCTCTTCGCTACGCTGCTGGAACTGCAGAAACCAACCGGCGACACGCGGGATATCAGGAGCGTCTACCTGCGGCTTTGCCCGTGATGGGCAGTTAGCGTCATTAGTCCACGGTCGGTTTGCTCTTGTCGCCGTAGGCGCCTTCGTAGGGGGTCTTGTAGGAGTAGAAGAGCTTGGCGATCTTGTCGGCGGTCTCGGCGGCGAGGTCCTTGCTGATCTGCTCGCCGCGTGCTTGCGAGCTGTCGGAGATGGTCTGCGTCTCGGCCTTGGGGAGGACCATGTGTCCGGCTGGGTCGTCAGTCGGCCAGAGCCTGCCCTTGGTGACGTCGACAAGCCGGATGGAGGTCGCAAGCCGGCCCTTCCACAACTCGGACGCTGCGGCAGTGTCGCGCAGGCCGAACTCGTCGATCTGCACATGAAGGACCATGTCGGCGCCGAGCTTCTGGCCCACTTCGCCGACGGCCAGGGAGTTGAAGCCCGGCGTGGCGGCGATGAATTCGCCGAGGCGGGAGTACGGGATGGTCTTGGCGGCGACCTTGTGGGCGATGAGCTGCGCGTTGAGCATCTCGGTAAGCTGGATCTTCACCGGCTCGTAGTCGACGGGATGGAGCATGTCATCGACAAACACGAGCATGGTCTTGCCGGCCGGGGGCTCGTATTCGGCCGGAACCTTCTTCTCCGGGCCGAACTGGGCGGCGAACCACGCGGAGACGGCGCATCCGGGGAGGGACATCGCCATCGCGGCCGCCAGCGTCACAACCAGCATTCGGGCGGTGGTTCTCATTGGGCTGGTTTCTCCTGGTGGTCGTAGAACTTCCAGGCCACCCGCTCGGCGAAGAGGGCCTCGGTCATGGCGCGGATCTGGCGGTCGTTTTCGTTTCTCATTCCGGCCGGCTCGTGCTCCGGGTAGAGCACGCGGATTTTTTCGCCCTTGTAGACGCGTGCGTCGCGCGGCGGCTTGGACACGTCGTAGACGCTCGGCTCGCAAGTGACCCGCCCGCGGTAGAGGTAGGAGCTGTCCGGCAAGCGGGTGGCGAACTCCTCCAGCGGCACGTACAGCACGTAGTCGGCGCCAAGGGCCTTGCCGAGTTCGGTCTTATCCATCTCGGCCCAGTAGATGTTCTCATCCTGGTAGCGGATGATCCTGGCCGCGGGAATGAGCTTGATCTTCTTGACGTTCTTCTCCAGTTGCCCGCAGATGCCCGATGAGACCGTCAGGTTGATGTCCTGGTACTCGTACTGCGTGCGGAGGTCGGTGTAGACGACCACGGCCACGGTCTTGCCGGACAGGCCGTCGAACTCGGCCTTGACTTTCTGCTCCTGCCCCCCGGCGAAGATGTAGGCCATGTACCGCATCATGGCGCTGGAGCAGCCGCCGGAGGCCGCCATCGCGGCCAGAAGCCCGCACAGGAGCGTCAATCTTCTTATGGATGCACGCATGTTTAGTCCTCGCGCTCTTTGCCGGCGGCGCTACCGCACCGGCAGGATGCCCGTCGCCAGACCGTAGGCGATCTTGAACCCCCACCCCAGCAGCATTCCCGATATCGTCGCCACCGCCCACCATGGGCCGGGGCGAAGGTATCGGATCACGTCGCGCGACGTGGCAAGCTCGCCGAGTCCCACAGCCGCCAGGACCAAGACCGCGGCGAACAGCATCACGCCGAACGGCTGGGCCAGGAAGGCGTCCACGCACCGCCCGTGAGCCATGTCGGCGAACGCCGTGGTCATGCCGCAGCTTGGGCACGGATAGCCGGTCTGGGCCAGAAAGCCGCACGCCGGCAGGCCCAGTTCCCTGTGCGTGCCGTGGCCGGCCTCCCGCGGGTGCAGCCAGCCTGACACCGCGAGCACCGCAAGGCACGGCGCCAGGATAAGCGAACCTCGGATTCGGCGCCCGAGGCCAGCCCGGGCATCCGCCACCGGCGCCAGCTCTACCGCCTGATCAACGGCTTGTGACTGCATGAGTTCTTTCCTGATAGCCAAGACATCTTAGTGCAAGGCGCCCCGGCGGGTCAATGTTTTTGGCCCGATGTCAGCCGCGACGGGGACGACCCGGCGGGATGGCGACAGATACCAAATCAGGACTGC
>CAYOBS010000486.1:0-2118 GCA_964402305.1 uncultured Planctomycetaceae bacterium
CAACGGCGATCGGCAGCACCAGCGCCGCCAGCAGCAGCAGCGTTACGCCGCCGCCAAGCAGGTCGGCCTTGATGCCGCCGCCGGAGGCGGCTCGGATTTTGGCGTTTTCGACGTCTATTGGGCTGTTCCTTTTCAATTTACCGCAGAGGCACAGAGGCTCAGAGAGAAGAAGCAAGAGAAAGAAGAAGAAGCTTTAGAGGGGGATTACATGGATTAACGGATTACATGGATTAAGAAACTTATATCTGCTATCTGCTTCCATCCATGTAATCTCCTAACCTGCCTGCCGGCAGGCAGGTCCATGTAATCCCCATTCTGATGTTATTTCTTCTTCTTTTCTTACCTCAGCGTCCTTATGCGCCCTCTGCGTGAACCGCTGTTTCTTCTTCTCTTAATCTCCGTGCCTCTGTGTCTCTGTGGTCAAAACCCTTCGGTACTTATCTCGGAAGAACCTCTGCCACTCGGCGGGGATTTTTTCGGCCTGGGTTTTGTCTCGCAGTTGCCCGGCCACCTGGGCGACGGCCTCTCGCGTTGCGACATTGTCGGGCAGGCGGTTGAACTCCGCCAGCCGCCGCGGCTCGAAGTTGGTCTCGATAAGTTTGCGGCGGGCGGCCTGGAGGTACTGGAGGTTGTCCACCGCCGCCGCCTTTACAAGATTGCGAAGCACGCCGAAACGGATGTTCAGCATCTCGGTGTCGATCTTCATCTCGTTGCCGGATTCGTACGGGTTGACGGTCCAGGGCGAGAACCTGCCGGCGTAGCGGTCATACACATCCGAGCGGATGGGTTGGCGGCCCAGGGCGTTTCGGACCGGCCCGTCGGGATCGCCGACCTTCAGCGCCCAAAGCGCCTGGCCCTTGGCCGAGAGCACGAAGTTCACGAAGGCCTGGGCAAGCTCCGGGTTCGGGGGGTTCTTCAGGATGGCGATGGAATCCGGCGTGAATGCGGTCTGGCCCTTCGGGCTGACGTACACGAGCATGTCCGGCGCCTCGGCCACGCGGATGGCGCCGTAAAAGTCGATGCACGTGGCGATGGGGGCCTCTCCCATGGCCGGGCCGTTTGCGGCCGCGCCCGCACTGTCAACGAACCGCTTGGCGTTGCCCAGAACGCCCAGCAGCTTTGCCCAGCCCTGCGGCCAGGTCGTCGCGGACTGGACGATCATCTCGTACGCCATTGCGGCCGAGCCGGACTGCATTGGGTCGGCCAGGCAGATCAGGCCGAAGCAGCCGCCCCCGGCCAGGTCGTCCCAGGTTTTGGGCGGCGCCACGCCGGCGCGCTCGATCAGTTGGCGGTTGTAGATGAAGCCAAACCCGCTGACGGCTGAGCCGCACCAGAGATTGCTCGGGGCCCGCATTTCCAGGCCGCCGAAGGTGGCGGGAATGCTGGCCAGCGCGTCCGGGGCGAGCTTGAGCGGCTCCAGCAGGCCCTCGCCGGCGAGCTTCTGGAACTCGACCTGCCCGCCTCCCCAGACGATGTCGATCTCGGCGGTGTCCGAGTGATCGTAGACGTTCCGCAGATACCGCACGATGCCCGTGCTGCCGCCGCCGACGTCGCGCCACTCCACGTTGACCCGCTTGCCATGGGCCAGGGCGTAGTCGACCGCGAAAGCCCAGGTGAACTCGTTGGCGATGCTCTCGTTGTGCGGGCTGATGAGCACGAGCTTGGCGGCCGGCAACGCGTCCAGGCGCTTGTGCCACTTGCCGACGATCCGGTTCTCGACGGCCTCGGTAGCACGCTCATTGCGTGACGAGCCATGAGAGCCGCCGCAGCCGGCGGCGAATGCTATGGCACCGGCGCATGCCAGCGCGAGCAGACATCCCGCCCACGACCGGGCGGCTGGGTCTGCGGATGGATGCGTGTTTGCGGTCGTCGCCATATGGCGAGCGATTGTTCCCGCCGCCGTGGCCAAACGCAAGGGGTATTGCAGCCGCTCAATCGTACAGCGGCGGCTGGAATGGCCCATCCGCCTTGGCGTGGGCGTTATAGGCCGGGTTGGGCTTGGGCAGCTTTGCGCCGGTGTCCTTGAGCCAGGTCGTCAACATGGCATCGAGGGCCTTGACCTTATCGGGCATCTTGTCCGACAGGTCGGTCGTTTCGCTGAGGTCGTCGGCGAGGTTG
>CAYOBS010000487.1:0-2117 GCA_964402305.1 uncultured Planctomycetaceae bacterium
GCCCTTCCCCTCAGGATATCGCTGCTGTAGCTCCTCAGATGACATGGTATTTCCTCTTCATAACCAACAATGTTAACGGTTAATTCCCGGCAATTCGAGACAGTTACATTATCGCCACAAGGAATGTCAAGGCAAACATTCATGCCAAGGGCTCTGCCTACCCTTAAACCTAAGAGCTAGGAGCTAAAGACCTTCTTTTAGCACGAGCAGGATCCGGGTGGCGGCGGCGAGGATGTCTTCGGGTTCGGACATCCTGCCGGGGCCGGTGGTGTTGCATGCCAGGCGGCCTTCTTCCGGGCCGATGACCTGGATGCCCCAGCGTTTCAGCCGGGCGAGGTTGTCCTGGGTGGGCGGCGCCAGCCACATGCGGGTGTTCATGGCCGGGGCGATGAGGATCGGGCAGGCGCCGTGGACCGAAAGGGCGAGCGTGCTGACAAGGTCGTCGGCGATGCCGGAGGCCATCTTGGCCATGATGTCGGCCGTGGCGGGGGCGATTATCATCAGGTCGGCCGAGCCGGTCAGCGAGAGGTGCTGCGAGTCGAAATCCTCGCTGGCCTGCCAAAGCGACGTGTAGACCCGCCTGCCGGTCAGTGTCTGGAAGGTAAGCGGGGTGACAAATCGCTCGGCCCCGGCCGTCATGGCGACGCTGACGGCGGCGCCTGCCTGAACGAGCCCGCTGGCAAGGGCCGCGGACTTATAGCACGCGATGCCGCCGGTGAGGCACAGCAGGACGTTCTTGCCGGCCAGCGGCGCATCCGCGGCCTGGCCCTTCGGGCCCTTGTTGATGGCATCGCTCATTGGGGCGGTCTCCGAAACGGCTTTTCATCGCAGACGCATATGAGCCTTCGGCTCACCCGATAGCATGAAAACACTGCTTCGTTTCCTATAGATTGCTAACTCGTACGTGTATAGCAATGGCACGTTCTCATTTTGCGGCAATAGCCGCAAGATGGCGCGACCTTATGGAGTGCGGTGACGAGTCCCGATTCATCGGGACGACCTCACCGCTTTGGCTCGAGCGCGGACGAGCCGCGGATAAAGGCGCAAGCCAAAGCGGCGTGTGCGCCCCGACTGCGTCGGGGCTTGACGCCGCACTCCAAAAGGCTCGCGGCAGTTCTGAACAACGGTCGCTAAACACGAACGCTATCACTGGGCTTCCGCTACTGTTCTTCCTGCTGCCTGTTGCCGACTATCTTCTTTTCATCGCAGAGATCGCAAAGATCGCGGAGAAGAGAAGATGACAATCAGTTTCTTCTTAACCTCTGCGATCTCCGCGACCTCCGCGTGAAATCTTCCTGGGTTGCGGCGGGTGCGCGCGTCCGGCTATTTTTCCAACTGGGCCGGCGTGGGGATGTCGCAGTGTTCGTAGTCGATGGCGATCTTGTCTTCCAGGATTTCCTGGATGGCGACTTCCAGGTCGGTCCAGCCTTTCCTGCGTTCGACCAGGGGCTTTGAGCCCTGCATGAGCTCGACAAGACGCCGTTGCAGCAGGGCCGTCAGCTTGAACTTCCCGCCTACTTTGTTGATTACTTCTTCGCTCCTGAGTGCTTCGATCATTTTTCGCTGCGCTCCTCGTTGATTATGTCGACGACCCGCCTGACGGCTTGCTCGAGGTCGTCGTTGACCACTCTGTATTTGTACGCTCCGGACCGCTCGGCGGTCTCAATCTCTTTTCGCGCCATGGCGAGCCTTCCGGCGGCCGCGGCGGCATCCTCGCTGCCTCGCCCGGCAAGGCGCCGGGCAAGAGCCGCCTCGCCTGGCGGCAGCACGAGGATGAACGTCGCCTCGGGCATCTTGCGATGCACTTGCAGCCCGCCCTGGACGTCGATTTCCAGGATGACGGTCCGGCCCTGGCCGACGGCCTGTTTCACCGGCGCCGCCGGCGTTCCGTAAAGCTCGCCGAACACTTGGGCCCACTCCAGCAGTTCGTCGTTGTCGATCATCCGCTGGAACGTCCGGCGGTCCACAAAACAGTAATCTCGCCCGTCGGCTTCGTCCGCACGCGGCGGCCTGGTCGTGGCCGAGATGCTGTACGTGGCGCCCGTCCGGCGGATGGCCTCCTGCCGGATCGTGCTCTTTCCCACGCCCGACGGGCCGGTGATCACCACCAGCTTGCC
>CAYOBS010000488.1:0-2111 GCA_964402305.1 uncultured Planctomycetaceae bacterium
GGAGAAGCCCGCGGGAGTATCTATCCCGCTCTTTGTCCGACAGCGTTATTGTCCGATTCCTCGGCGCTCGT
This sequence comes from uncultured Planctomycetaceae bacterium, assembly GCA_964402305.1. Taxonomy (GTDB): domain Bacteria; phylum Planctomycetota; class Phycisphaerae; order SM23-33; family SM23-33; genus JAUWQU01. The sequence goes on from CAYOBS010000488.1 coordinate 72, forward strand.
TCTTTGTCTTGCAATTCATCCATGTGTGTCACCTGTCAGTATGGTCTGACAAATCGCGTTTCGAGTTTTGGCAATGGGTTGTTTTTCATGTCGGTGATCCTATCATGTCAACGTTTCTCTGTCATCATAGTCGAACAATAATCATCCCGTCTGTCTAAAACGGGAAATCTTGTCCCCGCATGCCTCTGGTGGGGAACAGACTGTTACTGCGGCGGGGCGATCTCGTATTTCTTCATGCGGTAGCGGATGTTGTCGCGGGTGATGCCCAGGGCGCGAGCGGCCTTGGTCTGGTTCCAATTGCATTCGCGGAGGGCTTTTACGATCATGCCCTTTTCGCTGGCGGCCAGGATGCTCTGGCCCTGGGAGACCATCGGCAGGTCCCCGGCGAGTTCGCGTGGAAGATTCTCCAGTTTGATCGCTTCGGGCTGGGGCCAGGGGCCGTCCATCCGGCAGCACAGGAGGCAGGCCCGTTCGAGGATGTTCTGCAACTCGCGGATATTGCCGGGGTAATCGTATCGCGTGAGCGCCACCATCGCCTCGGGCGAGATGATCGGCACCGGCATTTTCATGTCCGACGCCACGCGGCGGATGAAGTGGTCGACCAGCAGCGGGATGTCCTCCCGGCGGCAGCGAAGCGGGGCGATCTCGATCGGAAAGACGTTCAGTCGGTAGTAAAGGTCCTCGCGGAAGCGGTGGGCGGCCATCTCATCGGCCAGCTTGCGGTTGGTGGCGGCGATTATCCGCACGTCGCAGGCGATGGTCTCCGTGCCTCCGACGCGGACGATCTCCCGCTCCTGGAGCACCCGCAGCAGTTTGACCTGGATGGCGGGGGAGACCTCGGCTATCTCGTCGAGGAACAGCGTGCCTCCCTCGGCCAACTCGAAGCGCCCCATCTTCCGGTCGCGGGCCCCGGTGAACGCGCCGGCCTCGTGGCCGAAAAGCTCGCTCTCCAGCAGCGTCTCGGGCAGGGCCGCGCAGTTGATTGCCACGAACGTCTTGTCCGCCCGGTCGCTGTGGGCGTGGACCATCCGGGCGGCCAGTTCCTTGCCCGTGCCGGTTTCGCCAAGCAGAAGCACGGTCGCCGAGCTCCGCGCGACGCGACTGATAAGCTGGCGGGTGTCTTCCATGGCCGCGGAGATGCCGACGATCTCCTCCGGCTGCTCGTATGTCTGCTTGAGTTGGCTGTTTTCGAGGCGGATCCGCTCGTAGAGCTGGGCGTTGGCCATCGCGATTGCGGCGAGGTTGGCGAAGACCATGCACAGGGACCGGTCTTCCTCGTCGAACGTGCTCCGCTGGAGGGGGTTGAGCACCTCGACGACGCCGAGTGCCTTGTCCTTATACATCAGCGGCGCCGCGATCAGGCTGCGGGTGTGGAAGGCGACGAGGTCGTCGATCTTCGGGTAGTGGTTGCGGTCCTTGGAGACGTCATTGACGATCTCGGCCTGGCCGGTCTTGAGCGCCCGGCCTGAGATGCCGGCCTGGCGGTCGTAGGACACGCCGAGGAGCTGATTGGCCTTGTCGCCCACGGCGGCGGCGAAAACCTGCTTGCCGCGCTGTTCATCCAGCACGATAACGCTGGACGCCTCGGCCCGCATGACCGACGCGGCCGCCCGGGCTATGGCCGCGAGAGTCTCATCAAGCCCCTGGGCGGAATTGATTGCCGCCGACGCGTCAACCAGCGCCGACAGCGACTCCGGCGGCAGATGTCCAGTAACGACCTTGGCCATGCGGTCCCTTCGCGGGCTTCTTGCTGATTTGCTCTTGCGCCAACGCGGGTAGAGTATGACCTGCCTTCGCCCATCCGGTCAAGCCGGATTTGCCCGACGCGGGAACCGCATATGCCTGGGCTGCCTGTTGGTGCCTGGCACACTATCAGCGTGCGCCTGTAAGAAGCTATAGGTCCTATGTGACCTATAGGACCTATGGTGCTGTGCCAGGCGTGCGCGGAGCGTTCGTAGTGTCGCCGTCAGGCGATATTCTTTTGCGCGGCGCGAAATTTTTTTCAACTATCCGGGAACTTTTCGCCGCTGGGGCGTCTAA
>CAYOBS010000489.1:0-2101 GCA_964402305.1 uncultured Planctomycetaceae bacterium
GGCGCGGTCCCCGCACTTGCCCAGGCCCCGACGCCCTGGGACCCCGTCAATCAGGTGTCCCAAAGTCAGTACCAGACCTACCAGTTGGCCGTTCAGGACATGGGGCTGGGACTGTACGGCGGGCCGGCCTACAACCAGGGCTACCGCAACCGGTACAACGCCGGCGGGCCAGCCTCCGAGAGCCTGGGTTTCAAGGAAGCCACGCTGTACCTGCACGACAAGTTCGCCGCCATGGGACTGAACGTGACGGTCCAGGGCGACTACAAGAACGTCGTGGCCGAACTGCCGGGCACCGAGCCCACGGGCAAGGTCTTAATCATCAGCGGCCACTACGATCACCCGGAGTACAATGCCGACCGGCCCGGCGGCGATGACAACGCCTCGGGCATTGCCGGCGTCCTGGAGGCCGCCAGGGTCCTCAGCCGGTACCACTTCAAGTCCACCATCCGGTTCATCGGCTGGGGAGGCGAAGAGGGCTGGATGCTCGGGTCCTGGGACTACGTGCGGAATGTGGTCAAGGCCAACAACCAGAACGTGGTCGGCATGGTGAACCTGGACATGATCATCCGGCCGGGCTGGGACGGCAACCCCAACGCGGTCATTGACCTGGACCTCGGCACGCGGATGGAACGGCCCAACTGCGCGGCCTGGGCGGGCAAGTTTCGCACCGCGGCGGGCACATACGCCCCCTCGCTGCCGATCGACCCTGTGACGCACGGGGCCGGCGACTACTACGAGTGGTACGCCAGCGACCAGGGGCCGTTCATGAGCGACGGCTACGATTACCCCGGCCTGATGGTGTCCGAGAACACCTGCCATGAGATCTGGTCCGGCAAGCCCAACTACTATTACCATCAGTATGGCGACGCCAGCAACCGCGCCGCCGGCGCCTTGTACGATTACGGTTTCGCCACCAACGTCGTGCGGGCCGGCGTGGGCATGATCGCCACGGAGGCCGAGTTGCTGCTGCTGTCCGGCGACGCCAACGGCGACGGCGTTGTTGACGCGGCCGACTACATCATCCTGAAGCAGAACTTCGGCATGACGAACGGCGCCCAGTGGTTGCAGGGCGACTTCAACGGCGACACCAACGTGAACTACGCCGACCTTCAGATCCTGATGAGCAACTTCGGCACTGGCATCGGCACGGAGCCCTCGACGGCTCCCGAGCCCGCCACCCTGTCGCTGCTGGCCCTGGGCGGGCTGGCCCTCCTTCGCCGTAAGAGCGGCTGCGGCGGGTAAACTCTGATCCGGCGACGGCGAAAGTGAACGAGCGCCCTTTGCCGTGAGTCGCCGGCGCGCCAAAGCGCTATGGCGACGGTGCGGCGAGAGATACGGGCGCGCGTTCGGCCGCCCCGCTTGCCTTGCGCCCGTTGGCGTTTTCCTGGGTTCCCGGCGAAGATTATTCCTGAATGTTGCGCCCGTGTTACGATTACCAGCCCAAAGTCGTTGCACATTCGGCGCTGTTGAACTACTCTCTGAGAAGTTGCCGACGCCACGGCAAATTCCTTGGCAGGGCCGATTGACGAGGGCCGCACGAAGCCGGTTGAGCTCGGAGCGGCGCGATAATGAACGGAACTGGGCTCTATTCCCCATGGGAGTCAATACGAATGAAAGCAATCATGAAGAATCTTATGTGTGCCGCCATCTTGTTGACGCCGACGGCATCGCTCCACGCCGCCGACATTCATGTCGCTCCCGGCGGCAACGACGCCAACCCCGGCACGCAGGCGGCGCCGCTCCGCACGATCCAGCACGCCGCCGATCTCGCGCAGCCGGGCGATGTCATCACCGTGCATGAAGGCGTGTACCGGCAGCGCATCAGCCCGCCGCGCGCGGGTGAGTCCGACACGAAGCGCATAGTCTACCAGGCCGCGCCAGGCGAGAAGGTCGAGATCAAAGGCTCGGAAGTCGTCAAGAACTGGGTGAAGGTTCAGGATGACACCTGGAAAGTGACCATTCCCAATGCGTTCTTCGGCAGCTTCAATCCTTACAGCGACCTCATTCACGGCGACTGGTTCAATGCCAAAGGCCGGCAGCATCACACGGGGGCCGTCTATCTCAACGGCGAGTGGCTGACCGAGGCAGCCAGGATGGACGA
>CAYOBS010000490.1:0-2098 GCA_964402305.1 uncultured Planctomycetaceae bacterium
CCCTGCGACTCATGGGCAAGATGCCCATGCTACGGCGAACTGCCCGTGGGGCGCATGGCCAAGATGGCCCTGCTACGACTCTTACAAAAAGCCGTCGATGCCGGGGATGTTCATACCACCGGTGAGCTCGTTCATGGCTGCCGCGGCGGCCTCGGCGGCCTTCTTCTGCGCGCCGCTAAGGGCCGCCTTGATGAGGTCCTCGAGCATCGCCGCGTCGGTCTGCCCATCGGCCAGCAGGGACCTGTCGATCTTCAGGTCAACAAAACGCATCCTGCCGTTTACCACGGCCCGAACCGCCCCGCCGCCGGCCTCGGCCTCGAAGAGGCTCTGCTCGAGCCTGGCCTGCATCTCCGGCATGCGCCGCTTTATTTCCGCGGCCACCTTCATCATCTTGCCCAAATCGCCAAACATCGATTATCCAACTCCTTGCCCGGCCTTTTCCAGCCCGGCCACGCGCGGATGATTGTATCGCAGCGCGGCCTTTGCCCGCAACCAAAGAAGCGGATTACCGCAGAGAGGCGCTGAGGTACAGAGGATATTTGCGGGAGGCATCTCGACGAAGCGACAGCCCTTGGAGTGCGGCGTCAGCCCCGACGAAGTCGGGGCGCCGTCGCCGCTTTCTTGGTGCCAAGGGCCACGGCCAAGGACCTACTGCAATGGCGGCCTGACCAACGACCGTCTATCGCTCCAAAGATGGCCTCACAATAGGCAAGCCAGGCTGCCGCGCTATCAATGTCCCTTTCCCTGGCGTGAGCCCTTGCTGGCTTCGCAAACGGCAGCAATCGAAAGCGGCGACGGCGTCCCGGTGCGCCGGGACTGACGTCTCCAAAGGCTTCGCTCATTTTGGGCTGTGCTCGGAGATAAGGCCCTAGACAGACTTCGGCAGGCGAAGCAGTCTCAACTACCCCCTATTCCTCGTCCTCATCCTCGTGCAACGGTTCCTGATGCGGCGTCGGCGTCTGGGCCGGGGCCGACGGGGCCTCCGGCGGGGCCGCGAAGAGCATGGGCTGGCCCACTTCGTAGTGAACAACGCTCCCGCCGAATGCCTCCAGGACGGCCTTGACGGCGGGGTCTTTGGCCAACTCGTTTCGCTCGGCCGTGCTGAGATTCAGCACCGGCGGGTTGACCACGGGCTGGGCCGGCGTGGCGGCTTGGCACGCCGAGGCGGGCTTGTCGACGGCCCCAGCGGCCTGGGCCGGCACCGCGGCGCCGGGCGCGGCAGCCGCACCGGCCGGGGCCCGCGGGGCGCAGGTTTCCCCGCCCGATGCGGCGGGCCTAGCAGCCGGGCTGGCCGGCAGGCCTATCGGCTTTTTTTTTTCGCCCCCAACGCCCCTGCCCGTGGCGATCGATTCCAGCCGCTCTATCAGGCTGCCTGGATCGACGAAGTTCTCGGCGTCGGCCAGCCTGACAAGCGCGGCCTCGACAAGCGCCCGGGCGACGCTCGATCCCCTGATGGCGTGGAGCACGCTCTGGCATATCCCCACCGCCTGGACCAGCGCCGGAGTGCTGAACCGCTTCGACAGCTCGCCGATGACCTTCCGCTGCTGCTCGGGCATTTCGATCAGGTCGCTGTCGGACCCGCAGACGGAGGCGATCATCAAATTGCGGAACACGTCGCCCAGGGCCGCCGCCGCGGTAGACAGCGACACGCCCGACTCCAGCACCGCGCTTAGCTCGCCAAGCGCCGCCGCCGGGCTGCCCTGGGCCACCGCCGTCGCCATTGCCAGCATCCGCTCATCCGGCGGGGTGCCCAGCACGCGGACCACGTCGGCGTCCGTCACCGACGGCCCGGCCGCAAGGAGCTGATCCAGCAGACTCAGCCCGTCGCGCATGGACCCCGCGGCCGCACGGGAGATGCGAAACAGCGCCGCCTCGTCGGCCTGGACCTTCTCGGCCTGGCAGACGGCCTTGAGATGGCCGGCGATCTCGCGCGTCGGGATGTTGCGGAAGTCGAACCGCTGGCACCGCGAGACGATCGTGGCCGGAACCTTCTCGACCTCGGTCGTCGCGAAGATGAATTTCACGTGCCCGGGCGGCTCTTCAAGCGTCTTGAGCAAGGCGTTGAAGGCCTCCTTGGTGAGCATGTGGACTTCGTCGA
>CAYOBS010000491.1:0-2095 GCA_964402305.1 uncultured Planctomycetaceae bacterium
AGCAGAAGGCGGTACACAACGCCGCAATTTCTCCGACATACGTCAAAGCGATCACTCCGCCGGCCAACCTGCCTCTGAGCCCCATGGCCTCGGCGGCAAAGCCGGCATATTCGATTCTCAAGCGATTCTCAGGGCTCCCTTACGACCGCCGGATTGTAGCGAGCCGGCGGCGAGTGCGACACAGGGAAACCGCCGGCGACCTGCGAGGCCACAAGCGCCAAGCTGCTGATGTGGCTTCAAGGCGCCGATGCCGACGGACTTCTACGTGGCCACCTATGAATTCCACGAACAGGTCTCCACGGGCATATCCAGAACCGATGGACATTGGGAAGGCCAGGTTGCTGAAATGCTGGTCTTCGACGGCAAGCTCAGCCAGGCCGAGCGAGCCGGTATAGAGGAATACTTGCGCCGTAAGTGGATCTCTCACTTTCCGCTTTTGACTCAAAATTTTTGTCGGAATTTTTGTCTTTACGGCCAGGCCGCTTTGCCTATAATATCCTGGAGGGGCGTTGTGCTGGTGAAGCGGGAGACAGGAAATGAAACTGGCCATCCGGATAACAGACAACGAACATGGAGGCTACACGGCCACCTGTCCGTCTCTTCCCGGCTGCCGAAGCATGGGCGGAACCCGTGAAGAGGCCAGGGAAAAGCTCAACGAGGCCATCCTGGGCTACGTCGCCTCCTTGAACAACTTTGTCCCTGAAAACTTAGGCCCGGAACTCGTGGAAGCCTGACGTTCGAGGTTTGGCACGCCGCCAAGGCGCTGCGATGGGAGTTCGTATTGTCTGCCTGCCTTGCTCTGTGTCCGTTTTTCTCCTTCGCGTCCTCCCGCTGCCGCGAAAAGCCACTGAACCTTCGTCGGTAACCATCTGCCTGACAATATTTATCCGCTACGCCATTTCACAATATTTATCCGCCATTTCACAACTTTCGCCAAGTTTACTTGACAACCCTCGCCCCCCAGCCTAGCATATCCTACATGTGACCCCAGAATGATCGCGGGGTAGAGCAGTCAGGTAGCTCGTCGGGCTCATAACCCGGAGGTCGCAGGTTCGAATCCTGCCCCCGCTAGTCGTAAGGTTGGCTGACGACGCGAGTTGCGTCGACCGGCGGAAACGCCGGAGCGGCCGTAACCTGTAGGAACGGGAGTACGTACTCCCAAAACCGAAAGGAAACGGCCATGACGAAACTCGCCCAGCAGCAACCACGGACAAGAAGGCGCACGCAAGATTCAAAAAAGAATCGGCGTGTGCCTTCTTTGCGTTTGCACAAGGCCAGCGGACGCGCCTACGTCGTCCTCAGCGGCAAGGCGGTCTACTGCGGACGCTACGGCGACCCGGAAGCCCAGGCCCAGTACCACCAGGTCATCGCCGAGTGGCTCGCCGCCGGCCAGCAGCTTCCAGCCGACCCGGCAACCATCACGGTCAAGGAACTCCTGGCCCGCTTCTGGACCTACGCCGAGCAGTACTACCGGACGCTCACCGACGGGCGCGTCAAGGAACTCGAACAGTTCCGGTTGGCGCTCCGGCCGCTGAAGGAACTCTACGCCAACACGCCGGCGACCGACTTCGGCCCGCGGGCGCTCAAGACCGTCCAGCAGCGGATGATCGAGATCGGCTGGTGCCGCCCCTACGTCAACAAGCAGGTCAACCGCATCCGGCACATCTTCCGCTGGGCGGTCAGCGACGAAATGATCCCCGGCTCGGTGCTCCACGCCCTCCAGGCGATGCCCGGCCTGCGGCGCGGCCGCAGCGACGCGCCGGAACCGGCGGCGGTCAAGCCGGTCGCCATCGAACGCGTCAACGCGATCCAGCCGTTCACCTCGCGCCAGGTCTGGGCGATGGTCCAGCTTCAACTCTTTACCGCCGCCCGGGCGGGCGAGATCGTCCGGATGCGCCCGTGCGACATTGACCGAACTGGCGAGATATGGGTCTACCGCCTCCAGCAGCACAAGACCGCCCACCGCGGCTTCGAGAAGAAGATCTGGATCGGCCCGCATGGCCAGCAGGTCCTCGCGCCGTACCTCCTCCGCGACCCGCAGCCCCGAGCCGAACCTGCTGGTCATGGTGTGGTATTGACGCGATTGCGGCTTGCG
>CAYOBS010000492.1:0-2094 GCA_964402305.1 uncultured Planctomycetaceae bacterium
CGCAATCAGTTGCGGGCGAAGCCCGCGTGTTTGACTTTCCCGCCCCGCGGCGATATCGTGAGGGTTTGGCCCGGCCGGAGCCGGGCACGACTGGCATCGCGACTATGGCTTTGACCCTCACAACCTACGGCCGGCGGGAATGGATCGCCTGTTCGGCTATCTTCGCGGGGCTGCTGGGTGCCATCGCCGCCCTGGCCTGGGCGTACACGCCCTGGCTGGCGCCGGCGGCAGCAGCGGTGCTGGTCATCTGGGGCTGGGTGATGTGGTTCTTCCGCGACCCAGACCGCCTCGTGCCCGATGAGCCGGGCGTCTTCGTCAGCTCCGCCGACGGCGTCGTGGCCGACATAACCCCCGTCGGCCCCGGTGAGGCCCTCGGCGTCGAGGGCACGCGGATCGGCGTGTTCATGAACATTTTCAACGTCCACGTAAACCGCGCCCCATGCGACGCTCAGGTAGTGTCAATCGACCACCAAAGCGGCGTGTTTCTGGACGTCCGAAAGCCCGAGGCCGCGTTTCGAAACGAATCCGCCACCATTCGCCTGAGCGTCACGCACGGCGGCCGGCAGCACGCGGTCCTTGTTCGGCAGGTGGCGGGGCTGGTTGCCCGGCGGATCGTCACCGATCTTTCCCCCGGCCGGCAGGTGCATCGCGGGCAGCGGATGGGTATGATAAAGTTCGGTTCACGGCTGGAGTTGTGGGTGCCGGTTGAGCTGGTCGGCGAGATCCGCGTGTCGGTGGGCGACCCCGCCGTCGCCGGCCGGACCGTGCTGGTTGCCGCACCGAAGGATTCCGCCAATGCCTGACAACCGGCAAACCGACACACCCTCGACGCCAAGTGCGCCCGGCCGGCTTACGGGCGAGGAAATCCGGGCCCTGCGCCACGCCCGCCGCATCAAGCGCCGCCTGGCCCGGCGCGAGCGAACCAGGCGCCGGCTGCTGGTCACCATCTCCATCCTGCCGAGCATGTTCACGCTGGGCAACGGCCTGCTGGGCTTCGCGGCCATTTACATTGCCACTCGCACGGGCATAGAAGGCGAGCCGGCGCTGCTGGGCGTCGCGGCCTGGCTGCTGTTCGCGGCGATGGTCTGCGACATGATTGACGGGCGGCTCGCGAGGTTCGCCCGCAAGACCAGCGATTTCGGCGCCCAACTCGACAGCATGTGCGACGTGATCAGCTTCGGCATAGCCCCGCCGATCCTGATGATCCGCACGGTCATGGGCGCGGTCAACGGGCAGGTCGTCAGCAAGGTTCCGGTTCTATGGCGGCTCAGCGACGTCGGCGTCGAGCGGGTCCTGTGGATCATCGGGGCCGTCTACGTCGCCGGCGCGGCGATGAGGCTGGCACGCTTCAACGTCGAGAACGAACCCGACGAGTCCGCACACATGAGCTTCCGCGGCCTGCCATCGCCCGGCGCCGCCGCGGCCGTGGCTACACTCGTGCTGCTCTTCGACCACCTCATGCACCCAAGCGGGGGCATTTGGACAGGCCCCTGGCCGGCACTTATCGGACCCGAAACCGCCCACTGGTTCGCCGCAATCATCAGTCTGACCCTGCCGCTGATGACCCTGGCTGCCGGACTGCTCATGGTCTCAACCTTCCGATACCCCCACGTGATCAACCAGTACATCCGCGGCCGAAAACCATTCGCCTACCTCGTCAAGCTCGTGCTGCTGCTGGCCGCGGGACTGGTCGAACCGTTCATCACCATGGCCGCCGCCGCGACTACGTACACCCTCTGGGCCCCGATTACCGCCATCCTGCGCCGCACCCGCCCAAGCGGTTCGACCGCGAGCTCACCGCCAAGCGGTTCGACCGCCCTTCGACAAGCTCCCTTCGGGTCTGCGCCTCAGGGTCCAAGACAGGGCCCCGAGTCCGCCGCGGCGGATCGAGGGGCGAACTCACCGCCGCCCGGCCGGGAACCCCAGCACCACGGGACGGAAAAAGCCGACGACCCGGGCAAAATGCCTTGACGAGGGGGCGAGTTTTGACGATACTCTCTCTAAGTGAAATGCGCGGGCGTAGCTCAGTGGTAGAGCGTCACGTTGCCAACGTGAATGTCGTGAGTTCGAGCCTCATCGCCCGCTTCTGGAAAG
>CAYOBS010000493.1:0-2089 GCA_964402305.1 uncultured Planctomycetaceae bacterium
GCCGGCTGCCTTGGGGGCTTTCATGCCAGCCGGCATACGCTTGTTTTGGGGCTAGTAAGGTTCGACGACGAGGAACCTATAAGCTTCTCCGCAGAGGGCGCAGCAGATCACAGCACTAATACTATATTCATTGGAAACTACAACAGATTTATTGGGAAAATGCTCAAGGCCACAAAGGTGCGTATCGAAGTAACTATTTACCAGGAAGGTTCTCGTGTGTTTGAATTTGACGTCAGCAGTTTTGACCATGGCAAGTACAAGCCCACTCTTTGAGTTGCTTATCGCCAGAACTTATACGCGTAGACAAGCTTGGGATGCCCTTCGGGAATAAACGGGGTCAGAATAAACGGGGTCAGGGAATAAACGGGGTCAGGAACGAATGGCACTTCCTTAAGCCATTGTTCGTCTTCTGGCCGCTATTGGCCATATTTGTAACACATTCCATATACTGCGTTTGTGCAACAGGCTCCGCGATGCCGCCTGGCCGAAAACACGTTAAGGAAGTGCCATTCGGGTCAGGAACCGTTTTTGTCGTTTTCCTTCGTCTTTCTCGGCCGGCGAGCGCGCCTCCAGCATTGTCCGTGTGCGGGCGACCTCTTGGGCAAGGGCGTCGGCATCGGGAAGGGCAAGTTTGTACTCGGCGGCAAGGACCTTGTTGGGCAGGCCCTCCAGGGCATACCTGGCCACGGCGGAGTTCTTTTCGGCGCAGAGGATGAGGCCGACGGGCGGGTTCTCGCCCGGCTGCGTCCAGTTCTCACGAGCGTAGTTGAGGTACAGGTGCATCTGCCCCGCGTCGGCATGGGTGAACTTGCCCACCTTCAGGTCGATGACCACCAGACATCGCAGCCGGCGATGGAAGAACAGCAGGTCCACCCGATACCACTCATCCCCGACCCGCAGACGCCGCTGACGAGCAATGAAGGCGAAGTCGCCGCCCAGTTCCAGCAGGAAACGCTCCAGATTGGTTATCAGGGCATCTTCGAGATCGGTTTCGGAATACTCATCCTTGAGGTCGAGGAATTCCAGGACGAACGGGTCTTTGATCTCGGCCTCCGGGGTAACGGCATCCCGCGGGAGCGGCTTGCCGCCCTTGACCAGCATGGCGGCCTTGTCGCGGGACAGGAGCGTCCGCTCGTAAAACTTCGTGGCGATCTGGCGATCCAGTTGCCGCACGGACCAGCCGCTGCGCAGGGCTTCGGCCTCGTAAAAGCTCCGGGCGTCCGCGTCGGCAACGGACAGGAGCCTGACATAAGCGGACCACGGCAGCGGGAAATGCCTGGCGATATCGGCCAATGCTTCCGTGACACCAGCAGACCCTTTCTGAAGCTTGACGGGCATCATCCCGTCTTGTCGGGCGAGTGCGGATTTTCCAAACGCTGTCTGGAAAATCGGGGTTCCCTTCCCGCTTTGAGATTTCCGAGACGCTGTTTCGGAAATCTCCGAAGACGGGTAGCTGACGTAGAACCTTCTCATCAACTCCAGATTGTCCGCCGAAAACCCACGCCCAAAACGCTTGGTCAGATCGGCGGAAAGCCTTTCAAGAAGCTCTTCACCGTAGCCTGCCCGCTGGCTGCCGCCTTGCTCGACCTCAACGATCCGCCGCCCCAACTCCCAGTACGTGGCCGTCATCACCGCGTTGACGGTGCGGGCGGCGGCATGGCGGGCGGTTTCCAACAACTCGACCATCCCGGCAAGAACCTTGTCGTAACCGGCACGGGCCGATGTCGCACGCCGCTTTAACTGTCCCGGTTTCTTGGTTGGCTTGCTCATTTGGCTGGTCCTTTCGCCAGCAGCGCCTTGATCTCGTCCATGGTATCAAGACTTGGATTAGCGGGAAAGATGCACCGATACGTTTGCCCGTCTATCTCTTGGCAGCGGTGTGCTTCCCGTGTTCGCGGTCCCATGATTCCGCGTGCGGTTGGCGAGTGTGCCACGGACGATGGCTCTCTGCTATGCCGCCGCCCCGGCACAGGCTGCCCCTCATCGGCCCTTGCGGTCACGAACAGGCGTCGCGTTCCACCATCTCGCACAGGACGTGGTAGATTACCTGCTGGGCCTGCTGGACTGCCGGGGTGTGGGTTTCCGGCAC
>CAYOBS010000494.1:0-2071 GCA_964402305.1 uncultured Planctomycetaceae bacterium
CGCTGCCGATGACGTTCATCATCATCACCGCCGGCATCGACCTGTCGATAGCCTCGACGCTGGCCCTGTCGGCCGTGACGCTCGGCCTGTGCTTCCAGGCCGGCGCGCCGATCGCCCTGGCTGCCGCGGCCGCCGTGGCCGTAGGCGCCGCCTGCGGGGCCATCAACGGCGTTTTCGTCTCGGCCCTGCGGGTCCACCCGCTCATCGTCACGCTGGCGACGATGGCCGCCTACCGCGGCGCGGCCGAGGGCATAAGCCTGGCCAGGCCCGTCAGCGGGTTTCCGCCCGGCTTCCTGGCCGTCGGACAGGGCAGCCTGGCCGGACTGCCGCCGGCGGGCTGGCTGTTCGTGGCCCTGGCCCTGGCCGCCGCGGTCATACTGGCCAGGATGCCCTTCGGGCGGAGACTCTACGCCATCGGGCACAACGAGCAGGCCGCTCTGTTCTCCGGCATCGCCGTCGGGCGGACCAAGTTCCTCCTGTACACACTCAGCGGCCTGATGGCGGGCGTTACGGCCGTGATTCTCGTCGCCCATCGAAACGTCGCCAAGGCCGACCTCGGCAGCGGGATGGAGCTGGACGTCATAACCGCCGTCGTGCTGGGCGGCACGAGCATCTTCGGCGGGCGGGGAAACATGGTCGGCACGGTCCTGGGCGTGCTGCTGATCCACGAGACTCGCGAGCTGCTTAGCTGGCGGTGGAACCAGGACGAACTGACGCTGGTGGTCATCGGCGTGCTGCTGATAGCCTCAGTCCTGCTCAACCGCCTCTGCCAAGGCCGGCGAAAGGCCGACTGAGGGGCGATGATGGCTCAGGGCGAAACGGGCTCAGGCCCCTTTAACCTCATAAAAGGTTCCTGACCCCTATAACCTCCCCTATAACCTCCTGACCCCTATAACCCTCCGGAAATTTGGAGTGCGGCGAGCTCTCGCCGCTTTCATACGTCGCGGAGCGACGACGAACACGGCAAACCGTCCGCAATTGCCGCCTTGCAGTACCCCAGAAGCAAGACGCTTTTGTGCTGCTATAACGGGGTAACGAAAACTACAACGGCAACGGCAAAGGCGTAACAGAAGACGAAGACGCGGAAGAAGAAGAAGAAACAGAAGCAGCAGAAGAAGAAACAGCATCGCTCCGCGATATAACAAAGCGGCGAGAGCTCGCCGCACTCCAAATTGAGCCCTCGCCGCTTTCGCACAGTAAATGGTTAGCGTCCCTGTTTAACCCTGTTTAACCGGGATCGTAATGAAGGCCACGACGATCCAATACCGCTTTCCAAACCCTTTCTTCCGCTGGAATCTCACTTCGTGCCTTCCTTGGGAACCGGCTTAGAGGTTGTGCCCACATCACCAGGAAGAGCTGTGGCAGGGGCCGAAGAGCCCGGCGGCTGCTTGAGGCGAAGAATGGCCCATCCCTTCTCCTCGCCTGGAATTACGATGCCCTTTTCATCCCATGGCAGCACGCTGATCCTGGGATTGACTTGCTGGTCCGGGTGGTATGGAGCGCGGGTCCATACGATCTGGCCTGACGAAGCGTCAATAACCACAGGCTGCAACAGCGAACCACGCTCCTGGTCAAGGGTGACGGCACGGAACAGAAGCAGCGCACGGTCGGCCGCCCCAGGAAGAAGCCGCATACTCGGGTTGTCTTCGGCGCACGCTACCACCTTTTCATCAAACGCCACCTTTACGGTCTCACCAGTTGATTTCGTCCTGGGGTCACGTACCTTCCAAGCAACAATGTGAGGAGCAGGGTTGTTTGTAAGCAAGAGCCGCTCACCCAGCAATGCCCCCTCCACAGTGTCGAGTACCTTCAACTGATCGTTCAGAACCCATGCTTGCCTGCCTCTGGAACACACCATCAACGTGGAATCAGACGCCCAAGAGGCAGAAAACGGGTCAGAACTATTTTATCTTCTATTGTCATAGTGTGTTATGTGCTGTTTGTTGTTTCGAGTGGTTGTTTTCTGGGTCGGCCTCGGGGGCGAATGGTCAGGTCGAGTTTCAGTTTGCGGCTTAGCCGGCCGTCGATAAAGGCTTGCCCCTTGGAGTGCGGCGACAAGAGCCCGACGGCT
>CAYOBS010000495.1:0-2070 GCA_964402305.1 uncultured Planctomycetaceae bacterium
TCGGCCGGTAGCATCCGCCCCAACCGACGCTGAAGTCGACGTTCATTTCCGGCTTTTTCTTTTTGTCCTTGCCGTCCTGCCCGTTCGCCGTCGGCGCCGGTGCCGCCAGGCACAGCAGGCACGCCAGGCACGCCAGGCCCAGAAGTTTGATTCCCGTTCGCATGAACATGAAAAGTTCTCCGCTTCCCCGTGCGGTCTGTCCCGTCACAGTCGCGCCTTTGAGTTATACACTATCCATTCCAGACATACCAGCGCCAAGGCCGCCAAAGCCAGGTACGGCCAGAGGTCCTGGTTGGTCCGCCGCGGCGCCGTCGTCATCGCCTTTACCGCCCCGGTAGCCAGGACGATCTGCTTGGACGGGGCGATGTTGCTCTCGATCTCATCCAGCAGGTTCACCGCCAGAAGCGTCGCGGGGCGGCCCGGCGAGTCGATCCGGTACACGCCCACCCGGTCGGTGGCCGGGTAGCGGAATGTGCCGGATGCCTCGGCCGCGAGGCGCTCGATGCCGCCGTCGGGGCGGGTGAGCCTTGCAAGAGGCTGGCCGTCGGCCTGGACGGCAATGGCCTCGCCGACTTTCATGTCCGCCGGCTTTTCCCGCCCGGCCTCGAGGCCCATGAAGTTGGCCGCGTTGTAGCAGAACATCACGAAGCTCGACTCCAGGGGCCAGCGCGTGGCGAGCACGTCGAAGCCCACCAGCAGGAAGGCCCCTCCGTGCCGCCGGACGATCGCGATGGCGGGGCTGGCGCCGAACTCCGCGAGCACGGATGCGTCTCGCGGCAGCGTCATGTTCACAGCCTCGGCGACGTACATTTCGTTGATGTTCACGAACTGGAGCACCGGGTGCCGCCCGCGGCAGTCGACGATGAACTGGTCCTTGAGCACGCCGGCGGCCTTCACGTCGATGTCCGGCGGGGGCTCACCGAAGATAAGGTATCGCCCGAGAGGCAGCTTCGCCGGGGCGTGGGCGTCGAGGACTATCACGTCGTAGGGCGGGGCGGGCGCGTCGTTGGCGACGGCCGCGTCGAAGGCCGCGGGGTCCGTAACGTCCAGCCGGGCCAGGGAGCAGGCCTTAAACGCGATTTCCAGCGGGGCGTTGCCACGGGTCACGAGCAGGACGCTGAGCTTCTGCGGGGCCGGCAGGATCGTCCAGGCCGCGTCGTCGGCCGCAAGGGCGTCCTTGCGGAGCTGGCGGACCTCCACGACTCCCTGGCTGGCGTGGGTCAGCACGAACGACAGCGACGTCTTGCCGATCGTCTCGGGCTTGTCGCCCGCCGCCGGCGTGGTCGCCGCCACCGTCACTCGCCGCACGGACCGCACTATGGAGTCGATGGAAAGCTGCACGTCGCAGTCGGCGGGCTTGGGCCCGTAATTGGCCAGCGTCGCGAAAACGTGAACCTCGTCGGCCTTGTCGTACGACCTGCGGGCCTGCATGGCGATGACGCCGACGTTGTCGCGGGAGTCGCCCAGGCAGTGGAACTGAAGCTCGCCGGGCCCGAGCGACAGGCCGGCGAGGTCTTCGATCCGCCCGTCGCTGAAGAGCTCGAGCTGGGCGGCGGTGGCGGCTGAGCGGTTGTTCTCGTCCGTGCCGGAGGTCTGGGCGAACGCCCGCGCGACGGTGACCGCCTCGGCCAGGGCGCTGGCGCCGTCGGTCGGCTCGACGGCGTCAACGGCGGCGGCGAGCTGGGCCTTGTTCGACGTGAAGATGCACATGACCTTGGCGTGGGCGTCGAAGGCGAGCACCATCGCCTCGTCGCCCTTGCTGCCAAGTCCCAGCAGGCTCGGGCCCCGCATGGACTCGATAAGGACCTTGGCCTGCTTCTTCGCCTCGGCCAGGCGAGTGGCGCCGCCGGGGGCGTCGGCGGCGTTCATGCTGGCCGAGCGGTCCAGCAGCAGCACGAGCCTCTTGCCCGGCCCGGCCCGCAGGCTGAGCACCGGCTGGGCCAGCGCCAGCAGCACCGCCCCAAGGGCCAGGAGCTGGAGCAGCAGCAGGATGTTCCGCCTGAGCCGCTGGAACGGGGCGTTGACCTGGAGGTCCTGCACCGCCCGCTTCCACAGCAGCGTCGAGCTGAC
>CAYOBS010000496.1:0-2064 GCA_964402305.1 uncultured Planctomycetaceae bacterium
CGATAATGGAATCGCACGTTGGCGCTCGAGCCCTCCAGCCCGGCCGGGCGAAGCGTCTTGCGCACACGCGGCGCATCGGCAGAGCCGTCCACCTTCAGCGCGATGTCCACCGTCTTGTCCGTCGGCGAGGAATTGACAAGCGTGGCCGTGAACTCCAGCACCGCATCCACCACGCGCGGGCCGGTGATCTGAAGGTCGCTTATGCCGACGTTGCTGACCTGCCCGCGCGAGGCATCGACGACAAGCAGGTGGATGTCCCGCCCGGCCGCGGCGTCCGTCAAGGCGGCGATCTGCTCGAAGCTCGTCCGCTGCATGTCGCTGAAGAGGTAGATGGCCTTTCGCGGGGAGCTGTCGGCCTCGAGCATCTTGGCGGCCAAGGCAAAACGCTGTGCCGGCAAAGCTGGGCCGTAGCCGAGGCGCGCGCGGGCAACCTGCATCCGCAACTCCTCCGTGCCGGCTGAAAGATTCGTGGAGTTGAAGCCGGCGCTCGTGGTAAGCAAGGCCGCAACGCTCGGGCGGTCGTCGCCGCTCAGCAGCGAGGCCGCCTCGGCCTTGGCTCGCTCGAACCTGCTGCCGGCGGCGTTGTTGACCGCCATCGAGTAGCCGTTGTCGAGGATAAGCACGGCCGCGTATCGCTTGCCGGAAAGCCAGCCGCCGGTTGCCCTGCTTATTGGCTCGGCGACCGCCAGTGCCAGCAGGGCGAGCATAGCCGCCCTCAGAAGCAGCAGCAGCCAGTGCTGCACGCGGCGGCGGCGTGCGGTTTTCTCCATGCTCAGGCGCAGGAAGCGCAGTGTGGGGAACATCATGTCCTGCGCCCGGACGCTGGCCAGCAGGTGCAGGATGATGGGTATCGCCGCGGCCAGCAGGCCGATCAGCAACAGCGGGGTGGCAAATCCAAGGGCCAGCATCATCTCAGCATCGCCTTTCGGCGGGCCAGGTAGTTCAGCAGGAATCGGTCGTAGGGCTCGTCGGAGCGCGTCAGGACGTACTCGATGTTCCGCAGCCCGCACTCGCGACGGTAATTTGCGATGAAGGCGTTGATCTCCGCGACGTAGCCCTCCCGCACGTAGCGCGGGTCCACCTGGAGCCGCTCGTTGGTCTCCATGTCCATGAAGGACATGACCTTCCTGAACGGAAAGTCCAGCTCGGCCGGGTCCATCAGGTGAAAGACGATTATCTGGTGCCGCTTGAAAACGAAGTGTTGCAGGGCCTTCATTATCTCGGCCGGGTCGTCGTAAAGGTCGGAAATCACGATCACCAGCCCGCGCTTGGGGACCATGTTGGCCAGGTCGTGGAATGTCGGGGCGATGTTGGTCCCCCGGCCGGGGCCGAGGCCCTCGAGCTGCCTGAACACGCGGTCCAGGTGCGCCGGCGTCGAGTGCGGCGGCAGGTGGAAGCGCATCTTCTCGTCGAAGCCGATCACGCCGACCATGTCCTGCTGGCGGCACATGAGGTAGCTCAGGCACGCGGCCATGAAGCAGCCGTAGATGAACTTCGTCACCGGCGAGCCGTGGCGGTAGCCCATCGAGTTGCTCAGGTCCAGAAGGATGTACGCCCGCAGGTTGGTCTCCTGCTCGTACTGCTTGATGTAGTAGCGGTCGGTCCGCCCGTAGGCGACCCAGTCGAGGTGCTTTATGTCGTCGCCGGCGGTGTACTCGCGGTGCTCGGCGAACTCGACGGAGAATCCCTTGTGCGGACTGCGGTGCAGGCCGGAAATGAACCCCTCGACCGCCTGGCGGGCCAGGAGGTTCAGGTTGCGGAGCTTGGCGATCCGCTCCGGCTCAAAATAAAGGTACGAGGATTGGGGCATTTCGGTTCTCAGTAGCCGGTAGCCGGTAGCCGGTTGTCAAGGCTGTCCGATTCCTGGGTGGCGTGGTCTGCATCCGCGACAAATGCCGCAAGAAGCGATAGCCTTTGGAGTGCGGTGTCGAGCCCTGCGAAGCCTTGGCGAAGCAGGGCGAACACACCGCTTTGGCTGGGACCGTGGCAAGATGTTGCGCACAGGCGCGATCGAAAGCGGCGTCGGCGCCGCTTCGCGGCTCTGCCGCCGCACTCCAAAGGGCA
>CAYOBS010000497.1:0-2053 GCA_964402305.1 uncultured Planctomycetaceae bacterium
GGCTATCCGTGTCCGTGGCGAATTGCACGTTCACAGCCGGGCGCATGCCACCGTCGCCCATCTTCATGAATCGTGCTTGCGGATCGGTCGTCGAGGCCCGGGCCTTATCCTTCTCGTCGGGACGCCTGGATTGCTCGATCTTGGAAAACTCCTGGCGGGCGCGGGCGATTCGCTCCTGACGCTCCCGCCGGGCCCGCTCGCGGGCCGCACGCTGCCGCTTGTTGGCCGCGACCGGGTCGTCCTGCAACTCCTTCCGCAACGTCTCGACCTGCTCCTGGGCTTCTTGCTCCAGGCGCTTGAGCGTCTCGCCCCGCCGGAAGGAGGAAGACCCGGCAGCCGCCCGTACACGCATGCCGTCCTGGGCAACGCGATTCATCGTCACCAGGCCCTCGAGCATAAGCCCAGCCACGCTCTGAGTCAGCAGACGGTCGAGCAACTCGACGTTGGCAGTGCGGAAGTCCGACAGCGTGTGGTAGTTCACCGAGACGCCGCCGCAGATCCACTTATAGGCCGCGTGGGCCTCGCACAGGCGGTTCAGCTCGCGGGCCGCCCCCACGCCGTCCAACGTCGCGTACAGCCACAAGGCCATGAGGATTTGCGGATCGATGGGGTCGCGGCCGGCGTGGCCTTCAACGGCCCTGATGGAATCGTACAGGCACGTCAGGTCCAGACCTTCGACGTATTCCCAGACCACGCGGGCCTGGTGATCCTCGGCCAGCATGGCGTCCAGCGAGGACTCCAGCATCCTGATCTGAAGGCGGTCTGGCCGCTGGACTCGCGGCACCCCGGATGCCACAGGTTCCGGCTCGGCAGGCGTGGGTATCTCGAACAATGTTGGCCGGCCCGATCCCTGGTCCGACCCCGACGAAGAGTTGATGGCTTCCTTGCTCATGCTTCCTTATTACTATCCCGCAACGGATTCTTCCAGAAGTCTCGCCTTAATCTGGGGCGAAATTGAAAAATTCACAGGCTCAATCCGCAATCCACAATCCGCAATCAAAGCACTCGCCTTACTGCCCCGGCCTGTCTACGGGGCAGGTGGCGGCAAGGGGCAGGCGGATGGAGAAGATGCTTCCGCCGCCAGGCCGCGACTGGGCCGAGATCTGCCCGCCGTGGATGTCGATGATTCGCTTGCAGATCGACAGGCCCAGGCCGGTGCCGTCTCGGAAGGTCTTCTTGGCCTCGGGGCTGCGGTAGAACTCCTCGAAGAGGTGCCGCCGGGCGGTCTCGCTCAGGCCGATGCCGGTGTCGCCCACCTCCAGCACGGCCCACGGCTTGTCCGCGCGAACGACGACCTCGACCGACCCACCCTGGGGGGTGTACTGAATGGCGTTGGTGACCAGGTTTATGACGACCTGCCTGATGAGTTCCTCGTCGGCAGTGACGGGCGCCGGCTCGACGCGGGCGGTAAGGCTAAGCCCCGCCGCGGCGGCGTGGGCGCCCAGCAGCTCGATGACCTGCTCGGCCAGGTCGTCCAGGGCGAGATAACCGGTGTGGAGCACGTCCCGCGGCGCCGCCCGCAGCCGGGCGTAGCGACGCAGATCGTTGACCATCTCCATCAGCGCCTTGCATCGCAAGGCCGCACGGTTCATCAGGCGCCGCTGCTGGTCGGTGAGCCGGGCCTGCCCGTCCTGCGCGACGGCGTCGAGCATCGAGACGATCGCCGCCAGGGGCGCGCGCATCTCGTGACCGGCCTTTCGCATGAAGAAGCTCTTGGCCTCGTCGGCCCCGTGCAGGCGGCGGTAGGCGTCCTCCAACTCGTGCTCGCGCTGTCGCAGACGGGTGGAGATCGCCGAGGCAATGAAGACCATCATGAAGCTCATCGCCGACATCGCGCCGGTGACCTGGAGCACGTATACCCAGTCGGCGTGCAGGCCCGAGACGACGCTCTCGCCCCGCCCGCCCGAGAGGTCCACGTGAACGCACGCCAGCAGGCCGGAATACTCGCCCCATGCCAGGGCGTTGATCAGCCCCGATGCCCCGGCCGCGCACAAATAAGCCAGCGACTGTGGCAGAAGCTCCGACGCGATGACCATCGGCAGCAGCACCAGAA
>CAYOBS010000498.1:0-2049 GCA_964402305.1 uncultured Planctomycetaceae bacterium
GTCCTGCTGGAGCATCAGCCACATCGCCTCGACATAGTCGCCCGCGAAGCCCCAGTCTCGCTTGGCGTCGAGGTTGCCCAGGAACAGCGTCTCCTGCAAGCCTTCCTTGATCCTCGTTGCGGCCCGGGTGATCTTGCGGGTGACGAACGTTTCGCCGCGCCGCGGGCTTTCGTGGTTGAAGAGTATCCCGCTGCACGCGAACATGCCGTACGCCTCGCGGTAGTTGATGGTCTGGTAATGGCTGAAGACCTTCGCGCAGCCATAGGGGCTTCGCGGATGCAGCGGGGTCTTCTCGGTCTGGGGCGTCTCGGCCACCTTGCCGAACATCTCGCTGCTGGAGGCTTGGTAGAACCGCGTCCGGAGGCCGGAATCGCGGATCGCCTCGAGCAGGCGGAGCGTGCCGATCGCGTCGGTCTGGCAGGTGTAGACCGGCTGATCGAAGCTGACCTTCACGTGGCTCTGCGCGCCGAGGTTGTAGACCTCATCCGGTTGGCATGTAGTAAGCACGTGGCGAAGGCCCATGCCGTCGGTCAGGTCGCCGTAGTAAAGCAGCAGCCGGGCGCCCTTCTCGTGGGGGTCGATGTAGATGTGTTCGATCCGCTCGGTGTTGAACGTGCTGGACCGGCGGATAAGCCCGTGGACCTCGTAGCCCTTGTCCAGCAGAAACTCGGCGAGGTAGCTGCCGTCCTGTCCAGTGATGCCCGTAATAAGCGCTTTTCTGGCCATGTGTTAGTGTCCTTACGCGATCATACCGATATTTATCGGCAATTGCCGCGGGAAACTTGCAGTTGTTCCCCAGCCCGGCCCGGCCGCGATGACGCTGGACTCCACCAGCACCACCGGCTCGAATGCCTTCATTATCTCGGCCATCTGGACGGCGTGGCTTCCGCCGCCGATGCCGAGGTTGACGTCCGGCTGGGGGATTTCGAGCTGCCGGAAGAACAAATCACTCATCTTCTCATCATAGTGCTGCCCGGCGTGGACGAGCATCGGCGTGATGTCGGGATAGGCCTTGTACGCCTCCATCAGGGGCGCGATCTTCATGAAGTTATGAAGTTCGGCCGGGCGCCGGCGACGTTGATGATCTTCATGGACGAGGATTCCTCAAATGGAGAGGCCTGGAATCGAACCAGGATCTCCGCCGGCAAGCCGGCGGCGCCTTCCCAACTAGGCCACCTCCCCGCTGGCAGATTATATCGTCCGCTGGAAATCGGCACTTGAACATAATAGCGCCGCCGGGCGGGGCTGTGCGCGGCGGCCTGCTTCCGACACCCGGCTCCCGGCCTGCGTCGAGGGGTGGTCCGCGCGGTCGGAGACATCGCTACTCGTCGTCTCCGGCCGGCAACCAGGCCAGGGAATCTCCCCCCCGCCCGGACAGAAGCCTCGACATACCGGCTACTTTGCTGAGCGTTTCGGAGCCGGGCCTGGCTTTGGCAAGCCTGTCCCAAAGGCGCGATGAGGCTTTCCATGCCATCAACGGCCTCAGCAGCGGATGGACGTGGAAGACCCTGGATCGAGGCGCCGCCTCGAAGCCCATTCGCAGCTTGAACCGGTGCAGCGACAACACGTTGCTCGTCGCCTGGACGCTGCTGACTCCAAAGGAAACCCACTTGCGCTTCTCTTGCACCAGGAACTGCCGGGTCGCCTCGTAGGCCAGGGCATTGTTGGGGCAGTTGTGCAGAGCCTCGCTGGTCGAGCAGGCGCTGCGGATCATGGCCCAGTCATCGACCTTGACGACCTTGATCCAGGCCGTGAGGTTCTCTCCATCCCAGGCGCCCCACAACTCCATGGCCGGGCAGTCGCGCTCCTCCTCCGCCATCTCGGCCAGTTCCCGCTCATCCGGCCGGGGATGGCCGTGGCGGACCTCGGTGTCGGCGTAGGCGGCAAAGCCCTTGGCTGCCACCTCGCCCCATGTGCAGGTGCGGACGGTAAAGCACCTGAGCCCCCGGCGAATGTCGCGCCGAGCGGGGCTGGAGAGGCCTTCGATCCCGTACTCCCCATTAGAGCAGAGGTAGTCGAAGCAGTTGGCGGGGCGCTGCCTGCTCGGCT
>CAYOBS010000499.1:0-2040 GCA_964402305.1 uncultured Planctomycetaceae bacterium
CGACGATCCTGATGGAGTTCTTGCCGGATGACTTGGCCTGGCGAAGCGCCGCGTCGGCGTGGGCCAGCAACTCGCGCACGCACGTGCCGCCCAAGGGGTAGCTCGCCAGGCCGCCGGAAATCGTCAGCGTGCCGCGAGCCTCCGGCCCGAGGCTGCGGAAGGCGTGCTTATGCACCGCCTTTCTGAACCTGTCCGCCAGGGCCAGCGCCGTCTCCGGCGGGCGGCTGTCGGGGCTGCGGGGCTTGTCGGAGTCCCAGAACAGCACCGCGAACTCGTCGCCTCCGATCCGCGCCACAATGTCCTGGGCACGGGTGATCTGCTTCATCATCGCGGCCGTGTCGCGAAGAATCTCATCTCCGGCGGCGTGGCCGTAAGTGTCGTTGTACCGCTTGAAGTCGTCAATGTCGTACAGCAGCAGCGTGACGCGGAAGTTCTCCTTCCGCGCCCGCAGCAGGATCTGCTCGGTGGCCTCGTGGAAGTACCGGCGGTTGAACGCGCCCGTCAGGTGGTCGGTTATCGAAAGCAGGTGCAGGCCCTGCGTCCGCCGGGCGACCGTCAGCAGCGACGGCAGGCACTCCTGGGCTAAGCCCAGATATGCCTCGGCGGTCGGGCTGTGGCGCGGCACGCCCAGCGGCACCAGCACGCGCGGGGTCTTGCCCGCCGCCAGCAGCAGCGGCTGGGTCCCGGCCGGAACGCGGTCCGGGGGCACCCACGCCACCGGGCAGCCCACAAGCGCGGCCACAACGCGGACGAGATGGTTGTCCACCTCCTCCAGGCCCTGCGCGGCCTCGATGAGTTCGGCAAGCTGCCGTGCGGGTGCGGCGGCGCCGCTGGCGCCCTGCTGCCCGGCAGGCGCCCCGGCCGCGCGACGCAGCTCGGCAAGGTCGCCGGCCTCCAGCGGCTCGATGAAGTAGTCGTCCAGCGGCCCACCCAGCAGCGGGCGGACCTGCGGCTCGCCCGCCGGCGGGCAGACCGCGTACAGGCGGGCCTCGCCCGACAGGCGCCGGGCGGCGCGGCAGAGGGCACCGAATTCCGGGCGCGGGCCGGCGAGCACCACTGCCGGCCAGCTTCGCCTGCCCATCTCCGACAGGGCCTCGTAGGTGTCGCTCACGGCCGTGTGGGGCATGTCGCCAAGCCCGCGGCACAGGTGCTCGCGCACTGGCTCATCGGCCAGGACAAGCAGATTGCCGCCCGCGTTCATCGCTCATCCTCCAGCAGGAAGGCAAGCTCGTCGGGCGTCAGCAGGCCGGTGAGCGCCTTGGGCTTGCCGGACCTTGGCGTGAGCCTGACGCGCTTCTTCCGGGCCGGCAGAACCTTGGCTGGCACGGGCGCGGGTGCGGGTGCGGGCGCGGGCGCCAGTGCCGGGGCGGGTGCGGGCGTGGGCGCCAGTGCCGGGGCGGGTGCGGGTTCGGGTTCGGGGGCTCGTGCGGGCGCGGGCGCCAGTGCCGGGGCGGGTGCGGGGCGGTCCGCGGCAAATGTCTGCCGGGCCTCGGGCAAAGCGGCGCCGCCGGCCGATGCGTCGAAACTTCCGCCGCGACTTGCCGGCGAGCTTCTCACCGAAGCAAGGGCCGCGGGGATATCCCCGATCTCGATGCGCTGCAATCCTTGCAGGTCGTCGCCCGTCATATCCGGCGGGGTTTGCCCGGCGATGGCGGCCGTCCGCACTTCCATCCGCCGTGCCAACGCCAGCAGGCCGCGATGCGGCCCGCCAAGTGCGCGGAGGTCTATCAGCAGCACCGCCACGGGCGCCGAGAGTATCTCGGCGGCGGCCTCGTAACCGCTTTGGACCCTCGCGGCCCGCCATCCGTCGGCGCAGAGCGACAGCACCCGCGCGCCCAGGATCGGATCGCGCGATAAGAGCACCGCCCGAAGCGGCGGCGAAGTTGAATCGCGGCCTGCCATGAAAGACAAGTACCTCCAGCAACCATATTAGCCGAAAAGGCCCATTTGGTCAATCCCGCCAGGCGAAGAAGAAACAGCGGTTTAACGCAGAGCACCTGGCGCGGGCTTCGCCCGCAACCCAATTGCGGATTGCGGATT
>CAYOBS010000500.1:0-2036 GCA_964402305.1 uncultured Planctomycetaceae bacterium
CGACACTTCCTACACCGAGACACCCAACACGTACGGCGTTCGTCGCTGGGGGACCAACCAATTCACTTACCTCCTCCCCAACCCTTACTCGTATTCGCCCTACAGCACGCGGTGCTGTAGGAGGAGGTATAATAAGGCGGATACCGATTACGAGAGCGGCTTTGGCTGGCTTGACAGCGGCGGCGGGGTGTTCGTCAAGGACGGCAACACCTGGAAGCTTGCCGGCATCAACCTTTACCGCGAGCCTAACACCGACCCGTACACGAAGAACTACGCGGCGAGCATCCCGTACTACGCGTCACAGTTGTACGACATTCTCCAGGACACGAAAAATATAGGTACCCCCCTGTACCACCCCGACCTGCTGCCGGGCGACATTGACCTGGATGGAAACGTCGATGCGTCCGACTACATCACGCTGAAGGAGAACTTCGGCATGACCGTCCCGCGCTTTACCCAGGGCGACTTCAACGGCGACGGCCTGGTCGGTTATGATGACCTTCTCGCCCTCACGACGAACTTCGGATACACCCACCATCCGGTCACGGCGTCCCCAATCGGCGGGTCCATGTCCGGCGGCGGCACGGCGATGCCCGAGCCAGGCTCCGCGATCCTGCTCGTACTGGGCGCCGCGGCGCTGCTCCGGCGCCGAGGCGGGGAAAGCAAAAGGCGGCTTGCCACGGCGTAGCCGAAGGCGAAGCCGGGAACAGCGGAAGCAGAAACCAGAGGGCATCTGGAACCATCTACCTGCGAATCCGGGGGCTGATCCGGTTGGCGTTATGGGTTCGGGCTTTCCGGGTTCCAGGTTCCGCCGTTTGTTTCTACGGGTTCCAGGTTCCGCCGTTTGTTTCTACGGGTTCCAGGTTCCGCCGTTTTCTTCTCCGGGTTCCAGGTTCCGCCGTTTGTTTCTACGGGTTCCAGGTTCCGCCGTTTGCTTCTCCGGTGGCGTCGATAGGCTTGTCAGGCGGCGTGCAGCCGAGGTGCTTGTAGGCCTTGATGGTCGCCAGCCGGCCGCTCCGCGTGCGGGCGAGCATGCCCGCCTGGAGGAGGAACGGCTCGACGACGTCGACCAGCGTGTCGGTCTCCTCGCCGAGCGTGGCGGCGACGGCCTCGATGCCGACCGGGCCGCCGCGATAAATGTCGATGATCGTGCGGAGGAACTTGCGGTCCAACTCGTCCAGGCCGACCTCGTCGATGCCTTCGAGCTTCAGCGCAGCCTCGACGCAGGCGATGTTCAACTCGCCGTCGCCGCGGACCTGCGCGTAATCGCGGCAGCGCCTAAGCAGGCGGTTGGCGATCCGCGGCGTACCGCGTGCCCGCCCGGCCAGCATCGCCAGGGCCGCCTCGTCGTAGGATATTTTGAGCATCCCGGCCGACATGTGGCAGCGGGCCAGCAGGTCCTCGACCGACCAGAACTCCAGGTGGTGCGCGATGCCGAACCGCGTCCGCATCGGCGGGCTGAGCAGCCCCGCCCGCGTCGTCGCGCCGATCAGCGTGAAGGGCTTCAGCGGCAGGTTGATGGTCCGGCTGTGCATGCCGCT
Organism: uncultured Planctomycetaceae bacterium; assembly: GCA_964402305.1. Classification (GTDB taxonomy): domain Bacteria; phylum Planctomycetota; class Phycisphaerae; order SM23-33; family SM23-33; genus JAUWQU01. The sequence goes on from CAYOBS010000500.1 coordinate 1,542, forward strand.
GTCCACCACGAAGTCAACCTTGTACTCCTCCATCGCCGGGTAGATGTACTCCTCGACCGCCGACGGCAGACGGTGAATCTCGTCGATGAACAGCACGTCGCGGTCCTCAAGGTTGGTCAAAATGCCGATGAGGTCGCCAGGCCGCGTCAGGGCCGGGCCGGATGTGACCTTGATGTTGGCGCCCATCTCGTGGGCGATGACATAGGCAAGCGTGGTCTTGCCCAGCCCCGGCGGGCCGTGAAGCAAAACGTGCTCCATCGGCTCGTTGCGGCCCCGGGCCGCGGCAATGGCGATCCGCAACTTCTCCATCAGATCGCCCGCCCCGATGCACTCTGCCAAAGTCCGAGGCCGAAGCGCAACGTTAACCTTCTCGTCCTCGGGGCCGAGCGATTCCTTTGATATTATTTTCTCTCTAGCCATCTTTGGGGAGCCTCAAAGGCGGAACCCGGAACCCGGAACCTGGAACCCGGAGAAACCAACGACGGAACCCGGAAC
>CAYOBS010000501.1:0-2035 GCA_964402305.1 uncultured Planctomycetaceae bacterium
GGTTCCGCAGCGTGTTGGGCTTTACATCGGTTCGGCCGGCAATGTACCCGTGAACCCACTCGGCCACAGTCGGCGCGTTCAACTTCTCGCGCGGCTCGACAAGCCCCACCCGCGCGAGGCGATCGCGCAGCTCACCATCCAGCACGCCAAGCCAGGCCGCGGTATCCGCGTCCACGGCCGTATTCCCCAGCTTGCCGACGATGAGCTTCTCGACGTGCCCTTGAATCGTCTTGGCGTCCTTGGCCGTCGCCGCCCCCAGGCGGATCGTCTGCCGGTTGCCTTCCCGGTCGGTGAATTGAATCAGCCGCCGGCCCGTCTTGCCATTCTGTGATAGACTCGCCATCTTACTTGCCTCTTTTCTTGGCCTTCGGCCGCGCCACGATTTCAAGCCCCAGGAACGACGCCAGCTTCTCGGCGGACTTGAAGGTCAAGCCCTTTGTGCCCGCGTAGAACTGGCATACGTGTGGCGTCGAAAGCCCCAGGGCTCGCGCAATCTCCGCTTGGCTCCATGAGCTTGCCTTTGCCGCCTTCCGAAGATCGTCAATTGCCGGTGTCATCATATGAATCATAGCACCTATTTCCAAAAAGGGAATAGCCTACTTTCCATTTTCGCAAGTTTTTTTTGCTTCCGCTTGGGGGCTTGCGGACTTGGCCGATTCAACCCATTCCGACAGGTCGGCCGGGTCATATCGGACAGCCCGGCCTATCCGCACACAGCGTATCGGCCCGCGCGGGTCCGTCAAGCTCCATAGCGTCTTTTCGCACAACCCCAGCGCCGCCGCCGATTCTCTCGGCGTCAGCAGCAGCCGCAAGGGCCTGTCCGTCGTCTGTGTCGTCTGTGTCGTCGTGTTCATCGCTTCCATGCTCGATTACTCCATTCCGCCGGCCGCCGCCTTGCGGCCGAGCTTGCCTTGTCGCCGAAGATCCCGCCCAGGAAACGCCAGGACCGTACCAGCGGCCAGGACAGAGGCGATACGCCCGTCGATGTCGCCGATCTGCGCCATCGTCAAGTTGCTGGTGATGACCGTCGCCAGCCCGGCGTTCCACCTTGCCCTGAAAAGTTCACCTACTGCGCCTCGCCTCAGGTCGTTTTGGTAACAGGCCCCCAGGTCGTCGTAGCCCAGCAAAACCGTGTCGTCGTAAGCCGTGACTCGCCGAACGTTGCCGAAGTCCAGCCCGACGCCGGCCAGGAAGTCGGCCTCAGTTACAAACCGCACGTCGCCCGGGCGCACGGTCCCGGCTTCAAGCACCGCCCGGATAACCGCGACGGCCAGGTACGTCTTGCCGCTACCCGGCGTGCCCGTCAGTGTCAGGAAACCCGACGGCCCGGCCGCCCATTGCTCCGCCGCGTCGATGAGCTTTACCGGCAGGTCGCCGGCCCGACGCGCGGCGGCGAAGTCCGCCCGATGGAAGATAACAGGCACCCCCATCCGCACGAGAAACGCCGTCGGGTCGGCCCGCACAGCAGCGAGTTCTTCGGCCAGCCGCCGGGCCGCGGCCTGTTCGCGCTCGGCCTGGTACGCTTCTTCGGCAGCCCGCTCACGCTCGCGCCGCTCCGCGTCTTTTTGCTCGCGGTCGCGCCGGTCTGCCTCGATGCAGGCCGGGCAATAGACGAAGGCGAATTTCCGCAGAGCCGGCGACGGGTTCTCGATGACCTTGCCGCACTTGTGGCACGTCAGCGGGTTGGCCGCGTCGAAGGCCGCTTGCTTGGCCGCGTCCTCGGCCTTGGCCTTCTCGCACTTGGCCTGCGCCGCTGCAAAGGCGGCCTCGGCGCTCGTGTCGGTGGTGCTCATGGTCGATGGTCCTCTCCCGCCGGCGCGTCGAAGCGTTGTACCACGTCGGCGTAGTCGTCGGCGGTCGTCGCCGGGATATGCTTGCCGCCGCGCTTGGGTGCAGTTGCGTTGCCAAGCCACTGGTTCAACCGCGACGACAGCAGCCCGATGTCCGCTCGCGGTCCGCCCCAGTTGTCGGAGAGCATCAGGGTTGCCGCCGCCTTGAGCTTCTCAAGCCCGCCGTCGCCGAGCTTGGCCAGCAT
>CAYOBS010000502.1:0-2030 GCA_964402305.1 uncultured Planctomycetaceae bacterium
CGACCCGGTCCGCTCCAGCACGGCCAGGCGCATCTGATTGACGATGTCGATGCCGGCCTTGTTCTCGGCCTCGTAGAGATACCTGCCATCCGACACAAGCCCCTGGGAGAATCCCTCGTTCGTGTAGGAAAAGACCGTGCAGGACGCCATCTCGCCCCTGGCAAGGGCCTCCTCGTGGCGAATGACGTGCGTCTTGTTGGAACGCCTGTAGTCGGAGATCGCCAGGCACGTTTGCCCATCCCACTCCAGCAGGCAGCACGCGCTTGTGCCGGCCAGGCCGGTCGGGAAGCTCCCGGCCAGGCGCGGCTCGCCGGCCCGGAGGGATTCCTCGAGGTCGATCTTGTAGCAGCGGTTGGAGATGTGGTCCACGGCCCAGAGGTATCGCCCATCGAACGCCAGGCCGCTGGTATGGACCGCATCGGGCGGCATGTCGAATGTGCGAAGCAGCTTCATGCCGTCGGGATCGAACTCGTACACCCTGGACTTCGTGTCCTTCCAACTGTTGGCCAGCAGGATGCGCCCGTTGGCATAGGTCATCCCTTGCGGCGTGTATCGCATCTCGCCCAGCGGCGTGGGGCCGAGGTCTTCCCAGGCCAGGCTGCCCACGCGTCGCGGGGGGCGGCGAAGCAGGAGATTCCAGTTGCCGCGGTGCAGGACGACGGCCGCGACCGCGCCCGCGAACGCGCCAAGCAGCACGGCAGCCGCCCCGATAATCCAGAAGATCATTTTGGGTTCCTCATCACCATGCGCCTGACGCCGGCGTGTCGTATGCGTCGGGGCCTGACGCGTGAATAATGTAAGCGGGCCGGCGCCGATGGTCAATTCCGATGCGGGATGGCGATGTCACGCCTTCTCAGCTACGGGGGGTGGGCACATGCTTCTGCGGATGGAAGGCACAACTCCGCCATCCATGGGGCTTGGAAAATTGGAACACTTGCCACCGGCCGGATTTGAAAAACAATCCGCATGGTGTCCCCGGATGTGGTGCAGCCACGAATCGTTTTCGCCGCTCGGCCAGATCCGCGGTAGCCCTCTTGCACCGGGCGTCATCGCCCCAGCCTTTTGAGTTTCTTGGTCTTGGCGGGCGGCAGGTAGTTTTGCCCAGTTACGACACTTTGGCCGGTCTTCTGTTCCAACTCCAGGCGGGCCTTTTTGGCGATGTTGCCGCCGGTCTTGGCGGCGACCGTGTTTTCATCCATGCCGGTGGCGTTGTCTGTTTCGGCGATCTGCCGGGTCGATAGCTCGGCCAGGGCGGTGAAGATCAATTCCGCTTCGCTCATGTGGTCGCGCAGGTTCTGGGTCTTGAGCCCCTTGATGGCCTTGTGGTCTTGCACCGTAACGCCGGACCACTCCTGATGGATGATATTGGTCAGAATAGCGTACTGCTCGCCCTGTTTAATTTCGTGGTCGGCCCAGTAGTCGGTGAGTTTGTTGCGGGTCTCCTGCCCGGTCATGCGCTGCTGAATCCATTTGTCGCTGCGCCCGTGTTTCTGCCAGGTTTCGCGGGCACGGGCCAGGGCCAGGGCGGGGTCGGCCATCTCCTGCATCCGCTCGTAGCCGACCTTGGCGAGCCAGAGTTTGATCGGCTCGGCCTTGGGGCTGGGAACGCTCTGAACGAGCCGCAGCAGCGTTTCGGCGCTGGCGATGTCCGTGAGGTAGCTTTTCCCGTCGGCGGCGGGCAATTTCAGTCGGTTACAATTTGTAACCGACTCGCTCCCTTCCTTGCGAAGACGGTTTTTCAAGACTTTCCAGTAATTCCTCGCCGCCTGATAATCCGGCTGCTGAACGAGCACCTGGATAATATCCACCACCGAAAAGAACCAAGTATCAGTCTTTTCGTCGTAAAGACGACGGATCTCACGCTCTTCAAACACCGCGGGCAGGATTCTCATAGCAGCTCCTTGATCTTGGCCAGCCATGTCAATTGAACGACTCCATCGCAACAAGCTTGCTCACTTCACCAGCCCCCTTTTCACGTCGCGGGGGGCGGCGAAGCAGGAGATTCCAGTTGCCGCGGTGCAGGACGACGG
>CAYOBS010000503.1:0-2026 GCA_964402305.1 uncultured Planctomycetaceae bacterium
CGGCGAAGTCGTGGGACACAGGGAACATGGCGGCGCCGCCGTGCCGTGCGGCGAGTTCTTCGATGAATGCCTGCTCCAGTTCCGGTCGCATGAGCGGGTCCAGGGCGTCGTGGAAGACCGTGCCCGCGCCGGACTTCAGCAGGTGCTCGAGCACCTTTTGCGGCGAATCGTAGGTGAACACGACGCTGCCTTCCCAGAGCGACTGGGCTTGCAGCCCGGCCTGGCCGAGGGCATCGCGGATTTCGGCAGTCCCGGCGGGGAAGTCGAACGCGACGCGTTTGCGCAGCGCACCGGGATTGCGGGCCACCAGCCTGGCAAAGATGTCCAGCGGCTCTCGCGGCGAGTTGTCGCGGTGGACGATGAACGCCAGGCAGCCGCCCCGGGCCAGGGCGGCCTCGGCGGCGGCGAAGAAGGGCCCCAGCGGGATGTAGCCGAGGACCCAGCTCGTGAACACCACGTCGAGGTCATGCTGGCGCCGCAGGGCATCGAGGGCGTCGCCCTGCTGGAGAGTCACGTTTGCCGGGCGTCGGGCGGCCTGGCTCGCGCCGGCCTGGCCCTGGCCCGTCAGGTTGCGCTGGGCCAGCCGGCGTCGCGCCTGGCTTATCATGCCCTCGGAGAGGTCGACGGCCAGCAGCGATCCGCCATTGTCCAGGCGCTCAGCCAGCAAGGCCGAGCCGAAGCCCGAGCCGCATCCCGCCTCGAACACGCGCTCGTTGCCGCACAGCTTCAGGCGGGCGACCAGGTCGGCTATGGGCTGGCCGGCCTGGACGACCCAGAAGTCGTCGTAGTCGCCATGCACTCGGTCGTAGGCATCGCGGAGTTCCGCCGGACCGGCCTGGGCTGGCGACTCGGCGACGGCACGGTAAATGGCGGGCAGCTCGTGTTGCCTGGGCAGGTGTTCTTCGCACAGGGCGGCTGAGGTGGCGGGGTCGGTGGGCAAGTGCCCCTCGTGGATGTGCGGGGACAGGGTTCGCCCGGCGCAGCGGCACCGCGGCTGGCAGAAGTGCCGGCCCATGCGGTCGAGGATCGCGTCGAGCGGCTCGGAGGCTATGTTGCCGAATGACATGGGCACGAGGTTGCACGGGCACAGTTCGCCGCTGCCGTCGACGTAAATGTGCGTCAGGCCCGCTCCGCAGCCGAACGAATCGGGCGATTCGAGGTACGTGAACGTCGAGAGGACGGGCAGGTCCTCCCTTGCGGCGACCTGCCGCTGGTAGTCCAGGATGATTTGCCGGTGGGCGTCGGTGAGCATGGCGTCGGTTCGTCCGGCGAGCTTGCCCGTGGCGCTGGGTTCCAGCAGGTGGACCTCGGCGGCGCCGCAACGGCCGGCGAATTCCAGGAAGGGGATGAACCGCTCCGGGCGCAGCATCTGCGCATCGGCGACCGTGACCACGTACGGGTAGAGGCCCGCGCCGCCGGCGGTCGCCAGGGCGTCGATCGCGGCGCCAAATGCGCCATCCCGCCCGCGCTTGGCGTCGTGCTCGGAGGGGCGGTCGCTGTCCAGGCTGATGCCGACGCCGAAGACGCCGGCGTCCTTCAGGCCGTGGGCCCGCTCGGCGGTCAGGCCCCATCCGGTCGTGCCGAGGATGACGGTCGAGCGGTCGTCGAACGCGCCGCATATCTGTTCGAGGTCGGCCCGCAGCAGCGGCTCGCCGCCGGTAAGGGTTACCATCACCGCCCCGCGCTGCTGAAGGTCCGACACCAGAGATACGAGCGTCGCCAGCGGCAGGTCCTTCTGGCTCCGGCCGGCGTTGTAGCAGTGCCAGCAGTCGAAGCAGCAGCGGTTGGTTACCGCCAGCGTTACCGAGTAGAGCCGCTTCTGGAGCCCAAGCAAGTTCCCCGCCATTCGGTCGAACGCCCGGCCTGGGTAGGGCGGCATGTGGGCGTTGATCACCCACTGGTCGCCGAACCGCACGGCCTTCTCGCCGGCGAGATACTCCTTGAGCAGTTGCCCGACCCGCGGATGGAGCCTGGACAGCTCCGGGTGGGATGCTATCTCGACAAAGAAGTCCTCGCCTTTCATGGG
>CAYOBS010000504.1:0-1982 GCA_964402305.1 uncultured Planctomycetaceae bacterium
TGTCCGGGCCAGCACATCGCGGTTTCGCTGGCGGATGCGGATGAAGAACGAGTCGTCCTGGTCCGTGGGCGTCTGCACGCGGGCAGCCAGGGTGTACTGCCCGTCGGCGGGCACGTTGACCACCCACATCACCCGCCCGACGCCGCCGGAGGCCTCGCCGCCCGCCGGGCCGGGCACCCAGACAAACTTGCCGCCCGACGCCTTGGGGTCGCTGCCGACGACCAGCGGCGGCACGATCAGCGCGGCGTCCTCGGCCTCGATTGTCTGCCCGGCCGAGACAGTCCCCGGCGCCTTGCCATCAAGCACCGAGCGGTACTGTTGGACCGCGTCCAGGCCCTCCAGCAGCTTCCGCCCAACGTCCTTGCCGTCGACCGACAGCACGCAGTCGGCTGTGTACTTCTCGCCGCCCTCGACGGCGATGCGCCGGGCCTTCCACACGTCGGCGAATATCCGCAGCTTGCCTTTATCGCCTGGCACGGCCACTTCGGCCCGGCCATCGGAGATGGTGGCCGTGCCGGGCGCGCCGAACGAGCGGCGGAAGGAGGCGAAGTCGCCGTCGTTGTCGATTCCCTCCTCCGCCCGGACCCACATGGCGACGGCGCCGATTCCCTTCGGCGCGTCGGGGCAGTGGGTGACCGTCAGCCGCATCGCGCCGTACTTGCCGCCGTCGGCGACGATGGCGACCGGGGCCTGGTTGCCGGCCGTGTCAAGGGCGAGCGGCACGCGGACGGCCAGGGCGGCCTTGCCGCACCGCACGAAGACCGGCTGGCCCGCGAACACAGCCACGGCGTCGCCACGGATGTCGAGGCTGACGCGCCGCTCGGCGATCCAGAGCTCATCGGCCAATGGCAGCACGAGGTGGCTGAGCATGCACGTCGGCCTGGGTGAGTAGCGGAAGTGCCCGGCGTTGCCGGTGTCGGCACTGGCCAGCAGGAGCACCTCGCACCCGCGCTGCACGGTGGTGACAAACGGGCACAGGTGCATCGCCTTGGCGTGCCCGCCGCCGCCGGGCTTGGGGTTCCGGCCATACGGATCGCCCCGGCCATCCATGACGAAACTCGCCACCGGCGTCATCGGCCCGCCGCCGAGGTCGACCGTCAGCACCTTGTCCATCGGCCCGTAGCACGCTCCGGCCGAGCCGACGCTGACGGACTTGCCGACGTAATGCACAGCCGTCTCGCTCGGGTCGTCGCCCCAGCGCCGGCAGATGGTCCGCGGCAGGTTGGACAGGATCGGCTTGGTGAGCTTCGCCGGCGGCGTCCACAGCGCCAGCGACGACAAAACGTCGCCGCCGCCGGTTGCGTCCGTCGGGATCCACCCGGCAAGGGCGAGGTAGTTGTCCAGGTAGCCGTGGCCGGTGAGGTAGTCGTAGTCCCGGCTGTGGGACCCGCCGAGGCGCATCGCGGGGGCAAACCAGTTGGCCGCGATGTCGGTCCAGAACAGCTTCAGCGCGGTCTCCGCCTTGGCGCGGGCCGAGGCGGACGCGACGTGCCGGGCGATCAGGCCCAGGCACTCGACGTCCACGCCGTAGTAAGTCGGCGAGAGGTACTCGCGCAGGCCGGACTCCCACGTCGCCATCAGCCAGCGGTCGAGCATTCGCGATCCCTCGGCCGCAAGCTCGGCTTGGCCGGTAGCCTCGCCGAGGGCAAGGCAGTTGAACGTCTTCATCAGGAAAATGTTGGTGTATGACTCCGGCACCGTGTGTCGGCGGATGCCCTGTATGCCCAGCCGCACCAGCCGGTCCAGCCGCTGGCGGGCGGCGTCCGTCAGCCGGTCGTAGTACTTCAGGCGGATCAGCGCGCCGCGCTGCATGGCGAACTCGACGGCGTTGTAGTCCTCGACCTCCGTCGCCCGCCAGTACCAGCGGAAGTTTCCGAAGGACCTGCTCTTGGGGTCGCGGTCCTGCATTGCCTCGGCCAGGTCCAGTGCCGCCTCGACGCGCTGCCCGCCCGCCCCGGCCGCCAGGGCCTCCAGCGCGAAGC
>CAYOBS010000505.1:0-1979 GCA_964402305.1 uncultured Planctomycetaceae bacterium
AGGCCGCCGGCTGATCGCTTTCGCGGCCGGCAGCATGGGCAAGGGTGGCGCGCCTCGGGGCACGCCGCCCTTGCCTTGCGCCGGCATCGCCGCTCGCCTGAGCTTGCGATTGAGAAAATAAGGCACAAAGGCTCTCGGCGGGTCCTCTTCCACAGAGCCTTGAAGATCGCCTGGGCGGCGTTTTCTCACCGCCAGTAGTAGTTCCACGTATAGTTCAGTTCCACGGCCTTGTCGGCGCCGGGCTCCAGTTTGAGTTTCCATTCGATCTTGCCGACGCCGTTGAAGTGGCCCCACCAGTACGGCCAGTTGTACCATCCCCACCAGTACGGCTGCGCCCCGCCGGGGGCGTACTGCCCGTCCTCGAAGACGTTGACCATGGAGGTCTTGCCGTCGTGATCGGCCTCGCCCATGTTGCCCAGGACGTAGCGCGTCACTTCCAGATCGACCGCCTCGGAGCGGTAGTTGGTGAGCTTGAGCACGCCGGACAGGTCAACCCGCATGTACTGGTTGCCCTGCCAATTCACGGAGTTGGGCGCGCGGCCGGTCTCCTTGTCGGTCTTCTTGACGTTGACGTCCACGGCGGTCGTGATGGCCAGGTCGGTTTCGGCGCCCTTGGCGGTGTAGGTCATCATGCCCTGTGCCAGGACCTGGTTATCGCGAATGATCAGGGCCGGGGCCGTGGTCAGCGGGAAGGCGCTCTTGTTGTTCAGGCGAATCTTGTGCATGACCGTGGGCCTGGCCATCAGGCGGGCGAGTTCGCCCTGCCGATCCGTGCCCAACTGTTGCCAGACTTCCGGCGGCGGGGTGAAGGGGACATCCAGCGTGTAGACATCCTTGTATTTCAGCGGGAACTCCTGGACGGGGATGACCATCCGCTGGCCCTTCTTGAGCGAAACGTGCTTGACGGTGAAGATGAAGAGGTCCTCGCTGCGCTGCGAGCCGGCGATCTCGGGCCCCAGATTGGGCGCCGGCGCAGCCCCTGCGCCGGGCTCCGCAATGTAGGCCCGCTGGCTCGCCACCTGGCTCATCGTCGAATTGGACAGGTACTGCGAACCCGACGAGTCGCGGCGGAAGTACTGTGACAACTGCGCCAGCGCCTGCTGAAGCGCCATGGGGTCGATCTGATCGGCAAAGGCGAACGTCGGCACGCCGATCACCAGGTTGGCCGTCACGTCCTCCAGGTCCGTCAGCTCGTTGATAAGCGTGGCCTGGAGCTTGACGACGGCGCCGCCCTTGCCGTCGATGGTGACCTTGTAGCTGGGGATCCAGCGCAATCCGCGCTGGAGATAGAACAGGCCCACGTCGGCGGTCTTCTCCGCCTTGGCGCCGGGCCACTCCAGCTTGAGCGTCAGCAGGTTGCGGAACTCCTCATTGGCCGACATGCCCTTGGGCTCGTGTTTGAAAGTCACGTCCGAAATCCGCTCGAACGGCACGACCTTGGTGCCCTCAGCAGTCTCGAGCAGAACGACATTGCCCTTCTGCGGCAGCATCTCCGGCGAGTTGGGCGGGCTGGTGTCCTCCAACTCCTTGGAGGTGCGGACAGGCACGCCCACGATGGTGGCCGGATAGCTCATCGGCCTGGTCTCGCGCCCGACGGGGACCTCGGTGATGACGGCCTCGGCGCGAATGTTGCCCTCGATCAGTTCGCGGACGCTCAGGCTCGTCCGCTCGACCAGCACCTTCCGCTGGCTGGCAACCACGGCCGAGAGCTTGACGTTCTTGTCGGCCGAGAACGGCCAGAACGCTCCCAGCACCGGCGTGGGCAGATAGTCCATCAACACGTTGCCCGCGCCGTCGGTGGGCATCTTGCCCTGATGCATGGCGAAGACATGGCCATCCTTGAAGACAGTGATCTCCTTGACCGGCACTCGGGCCAGGGCCGAAAGCGGCGCCGCCTGATCGGACAGAGCGGGACATGCCAGAACGGCCAGGGCTACCGCGGCAATTACAACGCGTGTCAGAGACATGAGAAGCTCCTT
>CAYOBS010000506.1:0-1973 GCA_964402305.1 uncultured Planctomycetaceae bacterium
CAGGCTTCAGGCTTCAGGCTTCAGGCTACAGGCTTCAGGCTTCAGGCTACAGGCTTCAGGCTTCAGGCTACAGGCGACAGTCCTCGTCCTCGTTCTCGTCCTCGGCTTTTCGTCTTTTCGAGTGAACCGAAGGCTCATGTGCGACTGCGGTAAAACCTGCGCCTTGCGGCACATTCACTGTCGGCAGGCTGAACGCGCAAAAGAGCGGCCGACAGGGAAAAGGAGGACAGAAAACCCTGTCGGCCGGAGGAACCCTTGGGGGGAGGATCCTCTCGCTCGCTCTAATAAATCATACGCTGGGATCGCCCAAAAAGTTTCCTGTTTTTCACTCTTTTGCGTATTCTATGGGCCAACGCGGTACTTGGTGCAACGCCGCGCCGGGGTCACTTGACGCCCGTGCGGGCGGCGGCGCATTCGTGGATCTTGACGCGTTGGAGCTTCTCGCGGAACAGCGACTGCAAGTCGGCCCACATAGTGCGCATAGGGCAGCCCGTTTCGTTGCAGCGCGGCGGGGTGTGCTGGCAGAGGTTCAGGGCAAGCGGGCCTTCGACGGCCTCGACGACTTCAAGAAGCGAGATTTTATCCGGCTCGCGGCTCAGGACGTAGCCGCCGCGTTTGCCCCTCACGGCCGTAACGATGTCCGCCTTGGCAAGCAGCGAGAACAGCTTGACCAGATACTGCTTGGGCAGTTCTCGCCCGTCGCAGATCGCCTTGAGCGTAACGGGTCCTTCGCCGTAGCTCTCGGCCAAAACCACCACCCCTCGAATCGCCAGTTCCGCAGCCGGTGAAAGTCTCATTTGGACACCCTGGTCAGGAATTATCCGTGAAATAACGCACAAGCACCGTAAGCCATCCCCCACCCGCGGTCAAGGAATAAAGAATGCCAAACCGGCCAAGATTTCATTCAACCCGGACTTGCAGCCGGCAGCCGGTCCCGGCACGCCGGGGTAGCCGAAGGTGACCGAAGAAGGGGCGCCTTGGGCGCAGGTCACCGCCGGTCTCGTGCCGCGGACAGGCCTGCGAGTCGGCCGCTGGAAAATGCCCACTGGAGGTTGAAGCCGCCGCACGGGCCGTCGAGGTCCAGCAGTTCGCCGGCCAGGAATAGCCCGCCGCTACGGCGGCTGGCCAGGGTTGCCGGGTCCACACCCTTGAGCGCCACCCCGCCGCGGGTGACCATCGCCCGCTCGAATCCGCCGGTGGCGTTGACTGTCAGCCTGGCGCCGCCAAGCAGGGCCGTAAGGGCGTTGCGCTGGCCGGCCCGGAGCTGTGCGGCGGTCGTCCGCCCGCAGCCCGCCTGCTCGCACAGCGCGTCGGCGAGCTTGTGCGGCAGCCAATTGGCCACGACGTTCGCAACGAGCTTTCGCCCGGCGGCTGCCTGGGCCTGGTCGAGCCGCTCTCGCCACACCCCGGCCGGGACGTCAGCCTGCCACTGGACCGCCAATGGCACGGCGGGGTATTTGACCAGCATCTCGGCCACGTCGCCGGACAGGTCCAGCACGGCCGGGCCGGACAGGCCGTGATGAGTGAAGATCACGTCGCCGGTCTGGCTGTGCCGGCAGCGGGGCATGTCGATGGAGACTCGCGCGCCGCTTACGGCCAGGCCGGCACATTGGCCAGGCCACGTCTCGACCGTTTCCAGCGGAACCAGCGCCGGCGTTGGCGTGACGATCTCGTGGCCGGCCTGTCGGGCAAGTTCGCACCCGTCGGCCGAGCCGCCCAGGTTTGGGTATCCGCATCCACCGCACGCCAGCACGACGGCCGAGGCGCCGATGAAGGCGCCGCCCTCGGCCTCGACGCCCTCAACTCGTCCGCCGGCCCCCAGGCGCAGGCGAGCGGCGCGGATGCCGGTTCGCAGCTCGACGCCGAGTGAGCCTGCCCGGCGGACCAGGGCGTCGAGCACGTCGCCGGCGCGCTGGCTGGCGGGGTACACGCCGCGGCCGTCGGGGCAGATTGTCGGCACACCAAGTTGTTCA
>CAYOBS010000507.1:0-1968 GCA_964402305.1 uncultured Planctomycetaceae bacterium
GGCGTACGTGGAGGTCACCTTCCGTGGTCCATGGGCCGACATACACAGCGGCGTCAACGGCGGGGCGGTTGCCAACCCGATCAATGCCCTGGCCCGCATCCTGGCCGGAATGCACGACAACGCCGGGCGAGTGATGTTGCCGGGCTTTTATGACGATGTCATGCCGCTGACCGAAGCCGAGCGCAGGCGGTGGGAGGCCTTGCCGTTCGACCAGGCGGCGTACGCCCGCAACCTGGGCGTCGAGGCGCTTGGCGGAGGGGAGGCGGGCTTCAGCGTGCTGGAGCGGCGCTGGGCCAGGCCGACGCTTGACGCCAACGGCATCGTCGGCGGGTATACCGGCGTGGGCTCAAAGACCATAATCCCGGCTGAGGCGTCGGTGAAGATTTCCATGCGGCTGGTGCCCAACCAGGACCCCGCAAAAATAGTGGATAACTTCCGGCAGTACGTGGCCGAGCACACCCCGCCGGGCATCCGGGCCGAGGTGAAGCTAAACGCGGGCGCCCGCCCGGTGATGATAAATACGCAGTCGCCGGCCATGGATGCCGGCAAGGCGGCTCTGGCCGAGGCCTTCGGGCAGGCCCCGGCCATGGTTCGCAGCGGGGCGTCGGTGCCGATTACCGAACTGTTCCAGCGGCTGCTGGGCCTCGACGCGGTGCTCATGGGCTTTGGCCTGCCGGACGATAACCTGCACAGCCCCAACGAGCATTACAAGCTGGAGCAGTTCTATCGCGGCGCGATCGCCTCGGCCGCCATGATGGGCAACGTGGGTCGGATTCGCCAGTGAGGCCGGGCACTGCGCGCCCGGCAGTGCAGGGTTTCAGAATTGAAGAACGTTCTGCCGCCTGATAAAGCCAAAATCCGAAGCACGAAATCCGAAACAAATTCAAAACACTAAATCCAAAAACAAAAAGAACATCCAGCATGCACGCAGGTTCTTAACGATTCGTGTGCCAGGCATTGCGTTTAGAGCATTTGAATTTGGCGATTCGGATTTGTTTCGGATTTCGTGCTTAGAGTTTCGGATTTTGGACCTCACGAATAGCTTGACACCGGCCGGGAGTTCTCGATAATGAGGCGCTTGTCTCTCTCGTGTGAGAGAAGCCAGCAAGGAGACGCGAAGTGTACGCAGTGATTGAAGATAGCGGCCAGCAGTTCCAGGTTCAGGAGGGCGATGTCCTCGAGGTTGACCTGCGCGATCTGGCCGAGGACCAGACCGAGATCGAGTTCGACCGCGTCCTGCTGGTCAGCGGCGACGGCAACGTGAGCGTTGGCACCCCGGTGGTTGCCGGGGCGAAGGTCCTGGCCGAGATCGTTGACCCGCGGGTCAAGGGCCGGAAGGTCTTCATCAGCCAGTTCCGCCGCCGCAAGGACTCTCGCCGGCGCATCGGGCATCGCCAGAAGTTCATACAGGTCCGCGTCACGAAGATCGTCGCCTGATGGCCTGCGGCCGCTGGCAGCATGCCTGTCAGGGCATACCCGCCAGGCGGCGCATCGGGGCTTCGCAAACGGCATCGGGACAAACGGCATCTGGACAAACGGCATCTGGACACTGGACCCGCCGCGTCCAGCTTGGTATAATACGATCTGGATGCGGGCTGGCGCCCGCGGCGACATCCCAAGCCGTTTTTCTTCGGGAGGCACGCATGAATCATCGTGCTAAGGCTTTCACGCTGGTAGAACTGCTGGTCGTGGTTACCATCATCGCGATTCTGGTTACCATGCTCTTCCCGTCGGTCAGTGCGGCTTTCTCCCTGGCCCAGGAGAAGACCTGCAACGCCAACCTCTCGGTCAGTTCGTGGATCCTGAAAGCGGCCTGCAGCGATACCGGGAGACCGTTGCTGACAATAAGAAGTACATCGACATCCTGCGTTGTGCATCTGGACAAGTGCTCCAAGCCAGCCTCATTGTCCATCACCACATAGGGGTAGGCACCACGGAAGAAGCGGGTTTGGCTCCCCACCGTCAGCT
>CAYOBS010000508.1:0-1965 GCA_964402305.1 uncultured Planctomycetaceae bacterium
GACCACCACGGCCAGGTCGCGCCGCGGGTCGGCAGCCACCAGCTTGCCGGTAACGTCCAGCTTGGCCATGGCGCGGCGGAAAGCGTGCAGAAGCGCGACGCGGCGCCCGGCACAGGTGAACAGGATGTTCAACTCTTGTTGGCTAATCGCGTTCTGTCTCCCTGATGCGGCTGTAGCGTTTCTCGTAGACGTCGCCTTCGCGACGCGCCAGGACATTGGCGACCGTGCGGCAAAGTATGGCCATGTCCAACATGAAACTTCGGTTACGCAAGTAGTAAAGGTCGAACTCGATCTTGTCCTCAATCGTCATTACGCCCCGGCCGTACCCCTGGGCGTAGCCCGTAATTCCCGGCTTGGCATCCAACCGGCGGCGCTGCCGGGCGTCCCAGAGTTCGGCCTGCCGCTCGTAGAGCGGCCTGGGCCCGACCAGGCTCATGCTGCCTCCCAGCACGTTGAGCAGTTGCGGCAGCTCGTCGAGGCTGGTCTCCCGCAGCCTTCGGCCCAGCGCCGTCAGGCGGGGATCCTCGGCCCCTCGGGGCGAGCCGCCGTAAGGGTCCACGTCGCTGCGCATGGTGCGGAACTTCCATATCTCGAACGGCCGGGCACGCCAACCCGCCCGGCGCTGCCGGAATATGGCAGGCCCGGGCGACTCGGCCCTCACGGCCAGGGCTATGATAAGCATCGCCGGGCCCAGCACCAACAGGGCCGGCAGGCTGGCGCCCAGGTCAAAGGCCCGCTTGGCCAACTCGTAAGCTGCCATCCGCCAGGCGCAGCGTCCGGAAGCGGCATTTCGGCTCATCATGGCGCTTGAAGTATCCCAAAACACGTGCCTGCTTGGCAACTTATCGGCCAAATACCGGCTGAGATATACCTTCATGGGCATATCCCAAGCCGACAATTCCTCACGGCGTCGCTACGAACAGCAACAGGCGGCGCCCATGCGCTGCCGCTCGAAGTCGATCACCTGCCGCAACGTCTGCTCGAGTGTAAACTTCGGCTCAAAGCCGATCAGACGTTTAATTTTAGACAGGTCCGGCTGGCGAATCAGCATGTCGTCAAACGACCGGCCATAGGCCTCTTCGTAGGTCATGCCGCGTTTTTCGCTTTTTGAGCCGGTCATTTCGATGACCTTGTCGGCCAACTCTTCGATTGTAACCGACTCGGTCGATCCGATGTTGATGACCTCGCCCACGGCGTCCTTGCAGTCAACCAGGCGGATCAAGGCTCCGACAACATCGGTTACATTGCAGAAACACCGGCTTTGCCGCCCGGTGCCATAGATTTCGATAGGCTCACCCGCCAAGGCCCAGCGGACGAACCGCGGCACGACCATGCCGTACTGCCCGGTCTGCCTGGGTCCGATGGTGTTGAAGAACCTGCAAATGATCGCCGGCAGAGCGTACTGGTCAAAATATGCCAGGGCCAGGAACTCATCGACCATCTTGCTGCACGCATAACTCCAGCGGGAAAAACGCGTCGAGCCGAAAACGGTGTCGTCGTCCTCCCTGAACGGCACCTTGGTGCTCTTGCCGTAAACCTCGCTTGTCGAGGCCACGAAGATCTTCCGCCCGAACTTGTTGGCCAGGTTCAGGATCACCTCCGAGCCGTGGATGTTGGTCTCGATGGTATGCACCGGGCGCTGGACGATAAGCTGCACGCCCACTGCCGCGGCCAGGTGGTAGATCAGGTCACAGCGGTCGACCAGCGGCGTCATGGTCGTGTCGTTGCGGACCGATTCGCGAATGAACTCGAGCTTTGGGTTGCCCCGCAGATGCCGGATGTTGTCCAGGCTGCCGGTGGACAGGTCGTCCACGAGCATCACGTTATCGCCATGTGCCAGCAAGGCCTCAGCCAAATGCGACCCGATGAAGCCCGCTCCGCCGGTGATAAGAACTCTCATACGTTCCTGATTCCTGTGCCCGATATTCCTGTGCCCGATATTTTTTCACGAAAGCCGCAAGAGCC
>CAYOBS010000509.1:0-1948 GCA_964402305.1 uncultured Planctomycetaceae bacterium
CCGAAGTTCCAGTATCTGACGGTATCTGTTTTGGGATAACCCCTGTGGAGATATTCAATTAGGTTCTACAACAACTTACTGTATGTTCCCATGTAAATCTTATTTTATGCTTGACACGTGCGGGCGTATGCGTACAGTCGTTACCATGTACATCGACATCGTGCCCAACCGCGGCTCGCCCCCGGCCATCCTGCTACGCCAAGGATGGCGCCAAGGCGGGAAGATTTGTAAACGAACCGTCGCCAATCTATCGGGCTGGCCCAGCCAGCAGATCGACGCCCTGCGCCTGCTGCTCAAGGGGGAGCCCATGGTCTCGGCCCGCCAGGCGTTCAGCGTCCGCCGGTCCCTGCCCCACGGGCACGTCGAGGCCATCCTGCAAGCGGTGGACAGGCTGGGCGTGGATCGCCTGATCGCCTCACGCCCTTCGCGCCAGCGCAGCCTGGTGCTGGGCATGATCGTCCAGCGGCTCATCGACCCGGCCAGCAAGCTGGCATGCACGCGGAGCTGGCACAACACCACACTCGCGCAGGAACTGCAAATACAGGACGCCCAGGTCGATGAACTCTACCAGGCCCTGGACTGGCTCTTCGCCCGCCAGCGGCGCATCGAGAAGAAGCTCGCCGCCCGCCACCTGCGCGAAGGCTGCCTGGCCCTGTACGACGTCACCAGCAACTACTATGAGGGACGCTGCTGCGTCCTGGCACGGCGCGGGCACAACCGCGACGGCAAGAAGAACACGTTGTCCATCGTCTATGGCTTGCTGACCGACTCGCAAGGCCGCCCGGTGAGTGTGCAGGTGTATCCCGGCAACACTGGCGACCCGACGACCGTGCCGGACCAGGTGGACAAGCTTCGCGGGTCGTTCGGCCTTGCCCGCGTCGTGCTGGTCGGGGATCGCGGAATGCTCACTCAAACGCGGATCGAGCAATTGCGGGCGTATCCGCAACTGGGGTGGATATCGGCCTTGCGCAGCTCGGCCATCGCCAGGCTGATGGCCGCCGGGGCGATAGATCGCTCGCTGTTCGACCACCAGGACATCGCCGAGATCACCTGGCCGGAGTTGCCCGGCGAACGCCTGGTGGTGTGCTTCAATCCCCTCCTGGCTGAGGATCGCCGCCGCACGCGGGCAGAGCTTCTGGAGGCCACGGACAAGCAGCTTGAGAAGATTGCCGCGGCCGTGGCCAGGCGCAAGGGCAAGCCGCTGAGCAAAGACGAGATCGGCATAAAGGCCGGCAAAGTGGTCAACCGCTACAAGGTGGCCAAGCATTTCGCGCTGACGATCGAGGAGGGCCGGTTCGAATGGCGGCGGAAAGAGGCCTCGATCACCGCGGAAGCGGCGTTGGATGGCTTCTATGTTGTGCGGACCAGCGAGGCCGCCCGTGACCTCGCCCGCGACGATGTGGTGCGAAGCTATAAGCTCCTGGGCCAGGTCGAGCAGGGCTTCCGGACGCTCAAGGGGCTGGATATCCGTGTCCGGCCGATCTTCCACCGCGTGGAGGACAGGGTGCGGGCCCACATCTTCCTGTGCATGTTGGCCTACTACGTGGAGTGGCATTTGCGACGTGCCTGGGCGCCGCTGCTGTTCGACGACGAGACGTTGGCCCAGGACCGCTGGCAGCGCGACCCGGTCCGCCCGGCCGAAGCTTCCGCCTCGGCCCAATGCAAGAAGTACGCGCGGCAGACGGCCGAGGGGTTGGAAGTGCAAAGCTTTCCGACGCTGCTGGCGAACCTGGCCACGCGTTGCCGGAACACTTGTAGTGTCCGCGGCCTGGCCGATGGCCAGGGAGACGGCCGAGGTGAATCAACATTCGATTGCCTGACGGAGCCGACGGCGTTGCAAGCCAAGGCGCCGGCACTGGTGGAGATGTTGCCAGTAGGCGCGCAGTAGCCTTCGCCGCAAGTGCGGTGTCAGCAAGAATATACCTCTGACCTACTACTGGAACTTCGG
>CAYOBS010000510.1:0-1936 GCA_964402305.1 uncultured Planctomycetaceae bacterium
CGATGGCCTTCTTGTAGGCTTCGATGGCCTCGGGGTAGAACTTCAGGTCGCTGTAGGCTAAGCCCATGGACCAGTAAGCCCTGGCGTAATCCGGCTTCAGAGCGATGGCAATCTTGTAATGTTGAACCGCGATGTCGTGATTGCCAAGCTCCTGATGCAGACGGCCCAACGCGAACCATACGACCGGATTGTCTTTTTGTTTTTCGCGGAGTGAGGTGAGTATCTTGGAGGCTGTGCCCCAGTCCTTCTTTTCAATGGCGGCCCAGGCTTTGGCTAGTTCTTCGGTTTCGGCGGTATCAAACCGGCCGCCCCCTGCACTGGCGAGGGTTTGGACCTTGCCTTGCTTGCGGATAAGCGCCAGGACGCCAGACACGGGGACAGCGAAGTTGAGGTTCTGGCCGGTGGCGAGGTAGGCAGTCGTTACGCCGACGACTTCGCCACTGGCGTTGAGCAGCGGCCCGCCGCTGGAGCCGGGGCTTATCGGTGTGGTCACCTGTATGACCTTGAGGCCCTCCTTGATTTCCCGATGGCCGCTGACCATGCCGCTGCTGAAGGTGTTCTCCAGCCCCTGCGGGTTGCCGATGGCGTAGACAGCGGCGCCCACCTTCGGCAAGGCCCCTTCGGCCCTCTTGAGGCAGGGGAACCCGCCGCCTGAGAGCTTCAGCAGGGCCAAGTCGCCATTGGGATCGGCGGCAACCACGCCGTCGACGAATACCGTGGACCCGTTGCTGAGGCGCGCGGTCGCGAATTCTGCGCCCTTTATGACGTGGTAGTTTGTAACGACTAGGCCGTTCGCGTCCACGAAGAAGCCGGAGCCAAGTCCGATTGGTTTGAATTCCTTGTCGCGCACGACGATGTAGACCACGGCGGGAGAGGCTTTCTCAAAAAGCTGCTCCGGCGAGAGAAGCGCAGGTTCCGCCCGTTTTGTCGGCTGGGCCTGGGCGGGGCTGGGTGGAGTCGGCTTTTCGGGGGAGGGTTCTTGCTGCGCGGGTGGCGACTGCGCAATGGGCTGGGCTGTCGTCTTGGGGTCGGGGGTATCCTTCGACGGCGAAGACCCTCCGCCCGAAGTCAAGGCCAGGGTGATGGCAACAGCGAGAACAGCGCCAGTCAGCACGCCGGCCGCCCCGCCAAGAATCATGAAGGCTCGTCTCTTCGGGTTCTTGGGGTTAGGAACCGAACATTTGTACCCGCACTGCGGGCATTTGTCCAATTCCCCGGCCAGGGACACAGGACTCTCCAACTTCGCCCGACATTGCGGACATATGTACTTGATCATCTGACGCCCCTTTCCAGCCACGTACCACGTGGGCGCCTCAATAGTACAGCATTCCGGTTTCTCTATCCACTACTTTCGGGCCGAGAGGAGCAAGAAGCAAGACGGACTTGCGAAGCCTGAGGACGTGCCGGAAGACCGGCGTTTCCCGTAGCACGGGCATCCCGGCGCGCCGGGATAGGGCGAGGCCATATGGAGTGCGCGTGGCGAAGTACCGATTCATCGGGACGCAGACACCGCTTTGGATCGAGCACCCACTGGCTCCCGGCGATCCAAAGCGGCGTCTCAGCCGCCGCACTCCATATGCCGCCGCCTTTGCCGAGGTTGCTTCGGCCTTCGGCACGCGAAGCCTTGCCCTGAGGACCTGCCTCGCTGTTCCTGAAGCCCTGTAGTCTGAGGTCTGAAGCCTTGTTGTGTCCGCGGCAGTCTCTTGCTCCTTGTTTCCCGTCCGCGGGGGGCCTAGAATCTCCGTCTGCGGAATGATTTGGCCTCAAGGCACGATTCGACAATTGGCACGCCGGCCGGGCGAGGGCCTGGCCGGGACTTGTGGAAGTTTTGGAAAGCTTTCGCACAAGAACTTTCGCAAAAGAGGATCGATCACATGGACCTGTCCGACTTTGTGGTTATCGGCGAGAACATTCACTGCACGCGGGTTGTAAAGCT
>CAYOBS010000511.1:0-1929 GCA_964402305.1 uncultured Planctomycetaceae bacterium
CGGCCTGGGCATCGCCGAGCAGCTTGACCGCCTCCGGGCCGGCGTGCTGCACGCAACCGCCGCAGGCGGCGAGCAACAGGCCCAGCATGGCCGGGGCGCAGCGAGTTTGGGACAACTGGACGCGAATGCCCATTATCTTCCTCCCGCTCACCCGGCGCCGAGTTGGACGATCTTGTCAGTGATGATCTGCACGAGTCGTTCGGTCTCGTCTTCGGCGGCGCGTTTGCGGGCGGTGGCGCTGGAGGCGCCGAGGTATTCGGCGCCGGGTATGGTCCGCCCGGCCACCACGGCGGGGAAGCGCGGCAGGCTCTTTACCTCCGGCTGGGGCTGGCCCTGCTGGCTGGGAAGGTCGGCG
This sequence comes from uncultured Planctomycetaceae bacterium, assembly GCA_964402305.1. Lineage (GTDB taxonomy): Bacteria > Planctomycetota > Phycisphaerae > SM23-33 > SM23-33 > JAUWQU01. The sequence continues at coordinate 356 of CAYOBS010000511.1, forward strand.
ATGCCGCACCCGCGCCCGTGGCCGTCGACGCCGGCCTGGTGCTGCGGGATCGGCTGAGTGCTGAAGCCCTTGAGGAACTCGTCGCTGCCGCCCAGCGTGCATTGCTCGCCCTGGCCGTCCAGCCGCTCGTCGGGGATGCCGATTTTCTTCTTGAGGTCCAGCAGTTCGCGGACCTTCGGCTCGGATATCTGCTGGACCTTGCCGATCTGCTTGGCAAGCAGGAGGATCTGGCAGTACATGTCGAGCGTCTCGAGGTGGAAGTAGGCGTGTTCGAGGTCCTTGTCGCAGGCGACCGCGCCGTGGTTGGCAAGAAGGATGGTGTTGCACTTGCGGCGCAGGTGCGGAAGGATCGTCTCGGCGAAGTCCTTGCCGCCTGGCGTGTCGTACTCGGCGAGGGGCACTCGGCCTATCAGTATCTCCACCTCCGGCAGGATGCAGCTCGGCACGTCCACCCCGGCCACCGCGAAGGCCGTGGCGTAAGGCGGGTGCGCGTGGGCGACGGCGTTGATGTCCGGCAGCTCGTGGAATATCTCCAGGTGCAGCAGTATCTCGCTGGTTCGCGGCTTGTGCCCGCCGATCTGCTTGCCGGTTGCATCCACGGTGGCGATGTCGTCGGGCTTGAGAAAGCCCTTCGAGACGCCCGTGGGCGTGCATAGAAAACGCCCATCGCCCAGGCGATACGAGATGTTGCCGTCGTTGGCCGCGACGTAACCCTTGTCGTACATCCGCCGGCCAATCTCGCAGATCAACTTCTTGATTTCAAATTCATTCACCATCGTTTGCTCCGTGTGCTATCGGTGTACTTCCAGCACTGGCTGGAAGTGTACCCGCTCCAGGATACATGCGTTGTACGCGTTGAACGGGACCTTCTTCGGCCGGAACGGCGCCGCGGCCTCCGTGCCCTCGACCATGCCGATCAGGTCGCCCTCGCGGGCCGCGAGGCTGTCGTAGACGACCTCGGACTCCTCGTTGCCTTCGTTGACGCCCGCCAGCGAGCCGCGGTTGAGCGTGCGGACGAGCAGGTACGTTCCGGCCGGCAGTTCGGAAAGCTGCCTCACGAGCGTAACCTTGCCCACTACTCTCGCTATCCGCATGGCTCTAGGCCCTTTCCAGTTTCTCAATGGCACTGATGACCGCGTCGGCCTGGCCCTTCGAGGCTTGTCCCGCGGCGAACATTCGAAGCATGGTCCGGATTTCGTGGAACGTTGCCGATGAGTGCTCCAGCACGAGCACGTTCGGCGCCAGCCGGGCCATCGCCAAGGCCAGGCCCTCCGGGCGGACGCCCTGCACGGCCCGGATGCCGCGGACCTTGTTGGCCAGGATGACCGCGTCGGCGGCCTGCGGGACCATCACCACGCCGCCGGCCGGGCTGCCGGAAACGACCGCCTCGCACAGCATCCGCGTGTTGACGATCCAGCAGTCCGTCCGGTTGAAGTCGAAGGCGGTTATACCGTCCCGCTCCAGGCCGTCGAGCACGCGGCGGACCAGCTCGTTGGGCTTGTACATCACAAGCCCGATCGCGGATGTTTGTAGTGTGCCCGTAAGGGCATATTCGGGTCCGGAACGCCTTACGG
>CAYOBS010000512.1:0-1914 GCA_964402305.1 uncultured Planctomycetaceae bacterium
GGTTAGGGCAATCTCTCGGCGAGCCTGGCTGGCGGCGCTTTTCGGGTGGCGGCACCGCAAGCGAACTCAATCGCTTGACGTTTCCTGCCGGCACGACTAAACTGAGATAGAGCGAGCCGGATGGGGAACCATCCCGCGGAACGGAGCGTGGTTGTGGCGACAGGATTTGGCGGCGACTTCAGGCGGTTTTTCTTTCGCGGCCTGGCGGCCATGCTGCCGGCGCTGCTGACAGTTATGATAATCGTCTGGGTCTTGCAGTTCGTGGACATCCACGTGGGCGCCCATGTCAATAAGCTGGTCAAGTGGATCGTGGTCCAGTGGATGTCCGTGGCGGGCAGGCATGAATTGAGCCTGCGCGGCCCGGATGTCCTCTGGAACCGAGTCAAGCTGTTCTGGGAGGACTGGCAGTTCAACTGGGTCGGGTTTATTCTTTCGTTCGTGTTGATTTACGTCTTTGGGCGGTTCGTTGCCAGCATTCTCGGCCGGGCGATGTGGCGGCTGATCGAGCGGAGTTTTTTCCGGCTGCCGATAGTCAAGCAGATTTACCCGTCGGTCAAGCAGGTGACGGATTTTCTTCTGGCCGAGCGGAAGATGGAGTTTTCCCAGGTGGTGGCGGTGGAGTATCCCCGCAAGGGGATATGGTCGCTTGGCCTTGTAACCAACGAAGGCATGCGGACCCTGCGCGAAGTGCTGGGCCAGGACCTTGTGACGGTTTTCGTGCCGTCGAGCCCGACGCCGGTGACTGGCTACACGATCACGGTGCAGCGGAGCGAGGTTATAGACCTTCCGCTGAGCATCGACGATGCGCTTCGGCTGACTATTAGCGGGGGAGTCATTATGCCTCTGAGCCAGATGCCCCTGAGCCGGGCGATGGATGATTTGAGCCTCAAACAGGTCCCACGGGGTTTTATACCTTTGGAGTCCAGGAAGAGTAAGGAGATGCCAGCGTGAATATTACTGTAAATGCACGCCACATGGATGTGACCGAGGCGATCCGGGCGTACGTGGAGTCGAAGGTGGAGCGGCTCCCGCGTTATTATGACGGCATTATGTCGGTTGAGATCATCTTGGACGTCGAAGCGGAGCACACCGTGGCCGAGATGGTCGTCAAGGCCAGGCGGAAGGCGACTTTCGTGGCCACTCATCGAGATCGGGACCTTTACGCGGGTATTGATCAGTGCCTCGCGAAAATGGTCGAGCAGCTTCGCCGGCACAAGGACAAGGTTCGCAATCACCAGGGCGCCTCGCTGTCCGAGGTCGTGCCCGAGATCCCTGATGCGGAGTAGTTGAGCAACGCGAAATTACCCGTTGTGTCCCCTAGCCATAGGCATTCAAACGCGGTAGACTCTTGGTCGTCTTGCCGCCTGGGCGCCGGGCAGGCCCGGATGCGTGCCTTTTGCCCAAGCGGCCCCGGAGCTTGTCTATGCGGCATATTAGCAGGAGCTTGGAATGAAACTGTCGGACATCATCATCGGTGACGCTATCGTGCCGAGCCTGGCCAACAAGACTCGCGACGAGGTAATAGGGGAGTTGGTGGAGTCTCTGGCCGAGGCCGGCGCGGTGTCCAAGCAGAGGGTCAAGGAGATCACCAAGGCGATTCTGGCGCGCGAGGCCCAGGCCACCACGGGCATCGGCAAGGGCGTGGCCCTTCCGCACGCCAAGCTCAAGGGCATCAAGAAGCCCATCGCCACGATAGGCTGCTCCAGCGAAGGCATCGATTTCGCCTCTCTCGATTCCAAGCCCGTTTACTCGGTGATTCTGCTGCTGTCCAGCCCCGACAACCCGGACGAGCACCTCCAGGCAATGGAGACGATCTTCAAGCACGTTCAGCGGGACATCTTCCGCAAGTTCCTGCGCCAGAGCGAGTCGCGGGAAGCGATCATCGACCTGATCAAGGAAGCCGACGAGGTCGGC
>CAYOBS010000513.1:0-1912 GCA_964402305.1 uncultured Planctomycetaceae bacterium
GCCAGCGACTGTGGCAGAAGCTCCGACGCGATGACCATCGGCAGCAGCACCAGAATTACGAAATAGTTAGCCACCCCGCCGGTGTGATGGACCAGGGCCGTGACGGCAAGCATGTCGCAGGCGATCTGCCCCAGGGCAAGCAGGTTGATCCTGCGCCGGCTGATGATCCCGCCGCGGCGGATTCTCCGGACCAGCACGGTGAACACCGCATTATAGAAAAAAATCAGGCAGGTCACGTAGATGGCCGAGCCAAGCGTGGGCGGGTTGCCGGCGACCTGGAACCGCACGCCCAGGCCGTACCAGCAGAACAGCAGCAGCACGAGCGTGCCGCCCGCCATCAGCCAGCGGACGTGTGTGAACCACCCCAGCCGCTCGACCAGCTCCCGCTCGGTGATGGTCAAGTCCGGCTCGTGTCGCGGCGGAAGTTTATCCTCCGGGGGCGTGGCCAGCTCGACATGTTGTTCATCCGCCGGTTCGGTCATGTAAATATGGTATCACATGTCGTGCTTTGATGCACAAGGCCGGTGGCGCGGTTCCAACAATCCCCCCGCGCGGTGCTCCCACGTGGTGCTCCCACGTGGTGCCATGCTCCCGCGGCTGTTTGCGGGCATAGGCCCCATAGGACTTATAGGACCCATAGGACCCTTCCACAGGTCCCTAACGAGATTCAGCACCTGGCCGGCCCAGCCGGATGAGGCTTCCGGCGGCCAGGGCGTAGCAGACGCAAAAGATCGGGGCCACGCCCAGCAGGATGCCGCCGACCCGGCTGCCGATGTGGGACTCAAGGGCAATGCTGATAAGCCCGGCGAGCGGGCCAAGGGCGAAGCCCGAGCCGATGAGTCCCTCATGTCCGCCGCCGGCCTCGACGGAGGCGTTCTTCACGACGATGGCGTAATAGAGCGACGCGAAGTAGATGATCCCCGCCGCCGCGCCGAACATCAACTCGCCGCCCAGAACGATCCCCAGGTTAGTCCCGAAGATCACCATCGAGAATCCGCCGGCCAGGATGGGCATGGCGATTATCAGCGGGTACGCTCGCCCGTGCCAGCCCGTCCAGATGCCCAGTATCGCGAAGGCCATAAGTCGCGTGATGTCCAGCGCGGCGGAGTAGGCCGTGGCCTGGCCGATCGAGCAGCGGAGTTTGTCGAAAATGCCCGGCATGAGGGCGGCCAGGATCCACATGCCGGAGTAGCTGGCGAGCATGAGCAGCCGCGCGGTGTGCATCAGGCCGGTCAGGCGGCGTGCCTGATGAGGCCCGGGACGCTCGGGGTGGTCTTGCGGCATATGCCACGGCCGGCGCGGCAGCAGGGCGACCAGGCTCAGCGTGACGACGTTGAGCGCCCCGGCCAGGGCGAACAGGCTCCAGGTGTTCCACTGGATCAGCGGCCCGGCCGCCACAAGCGCCATTGGCACTGCAATGGCCCATGAGAAGTTGAAATAGCCCAGTATCCGAGCCGTTCGCTGAGGCGTTTGCCCGGCGGTAACGTAAGATTCCACCACGGGCCATTTCTGCCCGTTCAGCAGACCCGTCAACGTGCCGCCGACGAAAAGCACCAGACTCGTCGGCGCCAGGCCCATGCCGGCATGCACCAGCAACTGCGCGGCCATGGCTATTGCCAGGACGCGCCTCTCGCCCAGCCTCGCGCAGACCGGATGGCTGGTAAGCGCGCCGAATGCGTACGCGATGCCGAATGCCAGCGCAAGGGACAGGTTCCCCGCGTCGGAAAATCCCAGATGGTGCTTGCAGTAGAAATACGAGCCTCGCTCGATAAGGATGGTCGAGAGGCTTTCGATGAACGTCAAGACAAGCAGCAGAACCAATCGCGGCACTCGGCGGATTCCTTATTTGCGGCATCTGCGCATTTATGGCATGCCCGCGCATTTATGGCATGCCCGCGCATTTATGGCATGC
>CAYOBS010000514.1:0-1890 GCA_964402305.1 uncultured Planctomycetaceae bacterium
GCGCATGAATGTTTCTTGTCAAAAAAACAAGATGTTACAGGTTTGCAGTGCGGAGGATAAAGAGGAGAGAAAAGAAGCTCTTGTTGTTCCTGTTCTCTTTTGTTTTTACCTCTGCGTTTCTCTGCGTTCTCTGCGTTAAACCGCTTCTTCTTCTTCTTCTTCTTTTTCTGCTTCTTTTTCCCCGCGAAGGGCCAGCGACGTAGCCTCGGTGATGCGGACGCGGACGTACTGCCCAGCCAGGCTTTGCGGGCCGAAGAAATGCACGATGTGGTCGCCCCTGGTCCGGCCGACGAGCTGCGTGCGCTGGGCCGACGGCTCGAAGCCCTGCTTGGCGGCGCGGACGCTTTGCCCCTCGACCAGCACCTCCGCCGTCGTGCCGATGTACGAGCGGTGGTGGGCCAGGCCGACTTCCTGCTGCACGGCCAGCAGTTCGTTGTTGCGGCGGCGCTTCACCTCCTCGGGCACGTCGTCTGGCATGTTTCGCTCGGCGGCAGTGCCAGGCCGCGGCGAGTACTTGAAGACGAAACTGTTCTTGAATCCGCTTCGGCGCATAAGCCCGGCCGAGGCCTCGTGGTCGGCCTCGGTCTCGCCCGGGAAGCCCACGATGAAGTCGCCCGCCAGGACCACACCGGGCACGATTGCGCGAGCCCGGTCGACCAGTTCGTCGTACTGCCCTCGCGTGTACTTGCGGTTCATGCGGCCAAGGACCGCGTCGGAGCCGCTCTGGGGCGGCAGGTGGATGTGCTCGCAGATGTTCGCCCGCTCGGCCATGATTTGCAGGATGTCGTCGGTGAAGTCCAGCGGATGGCTGGTGATGAACCGCAGGCGGCGCAGGTGCGGCACATCGGCAACGTCGGCAAGCAGGTCGCAGAACCGCACGGTTTTGCCGCCGTCGGACCGGCGGTAGCGGTTGACGGTCTGGCCAAGAAGCGTGATCTCCGTGACGCCGGCGTCGACGAGGCGGCGGACCTCCTGGACGATCCGCTCGGGCCGGCGGCTCTGCTCGGGCCCGCGGACCAGCGGCACGATGCAGTACGTGCAGAAGTTGTCGCAGCCTTTCATCACGCGAACGTATGCCTGGCTTCGCGCCCCGCCATCCGGCGAGCCCTCGCGAGCCATGTCCAGCGAATCGAAATCGTCTGTGTCCGTCACATCGGGGATCCCGACGTTCGTCGGGACGGCGAGCGGCGTGCCGCTCCGGAGCCAGTCCCCTTCTTCCGCCCTCTGCGCCTCTGTGCCTCTGTGGTCAGTCTTTTTCTTTTCCCGCCTCGCCTCCAGGGCGTCGGGGTCCAGGGCGACGGTTTTCTCTCCCGCTGCCGCGGCGGCGATCAGCTCCGGCAGGCGGGCAAGCTGCCCGGGGCCGCAGACGATATCGAGCTGGCCGAAACGCCTGGTAAGCTCCTCGCCCTCACGCTGGGCCATGCAACCGAGCACGCCGAGGATGAGCCGCGGGCGGTGATTGGCCTTTCGCCGGCTGTCGCCTCCGAGCCGGCTGTAGACCTTCTCCTCCGCGTGCCGGCGGACCGAGCACGTGTTGTACAGCACCACCTCGGCCTCGCCATGGTCATCGACCATCTCATGACCGGCCGCGCGCAAAGACGCCGTCACCAGTTCGCTGTCGAGCCGGTTCATCTGGCAGCCCATCGTCTCCAGGTATACCTTCATAAGCCTTGTCGTCTTCTGCGCGTGCGGCAAAACGTTCATCATAACCGGCCGCGGCGGGCATGAGGATGCGGAATTCGTGGCATGGGCGTCCCGCCCATGCGTCACAGGGCCGTCCCGGCCCTGCTGGTCTTTCCAAGGATTCCGCGGGCGAGACGCCCGCGGGGCGCACGGCCGAGACGGCCGTGCCACTCATGGGCGGGACGCCCATGCTACTGACGGGCGGGG
>CAYOBS010000515.1:0-1886 GCA_964402305.1 uncultured Planctomycetaceae bacterium
TCCTGGGTTATCGACACGCGGCGGGCCAGCACGGATTCGACGGCGGCGATGGCGGCGCCGACGTCGTCGCAGCACGTCGCGGCCGCAACGAGCTTGCCGATCTCCTTGCCCGGTTCGGCATCGACGAGCGTGGGCCGGCGGCCAACAAATAGCACCGAGCCGCCCTTGGCCAAAAGCTCGGCCAGCAGGTCGATGGTGGTCTTGCGGAGGGTTACCGACGGCGGGACGACCGCGAGCTTGTACGTAAGCCGGCCTACCTTGATGCCCTTTGTGTTGACCTGCCCGTGCGAGGCCAGGAGGGACTCATCGGCGAAGTCCCAGTCGTAGTGCCGGTCGCTGAGGGTTCGCGTGAGCTTTGCCAGGCCGTCGTCCAGCTCGGTCAGCAGCTCTTGCTTGCCGGCGCGGAAGCAGGCGCCCCAGCCGCTCTCGACGTTGTGGATGACCAGCACGTCGCGCACGGGCTTGCCCTGAGTAAGGGCCAGGCTCAGGCGCCCGAAGTAGTCCTCGACGACGCCGTAGTAAGGCCACCACGGGCTGTGGGAGAAGATGCTGGCGGGGTAGTCGCGCTTGGCCCCGCCGGCCAGGCTGAAGTGCGTCAGGTGCGGGCAGCGGAAGTTCACGCCAACGGCATACTGCCAGTCGCCGACGAACTTGTGGCCCTCCAGGGGCCAGTCCCATCCGGTGACGCCGTAAAGTTCGCTCAGGACGCGCTGCCGGCCCAGTTGGTCGGCCACGGACGAGCACTGCTTGGCGGTGATAAGTTCCTCGTCCTGGTCGCAGAGGATGTCGATTCCCGGCCATTGCATGTGTTCGTAGTGGGGCATGCAGGCGCCGACGTAGTTGATTTGCCTCTTGAGCGTCTCCTCGCACAGCATGTGCCCGGTCATCGCGATCCTGTGCTTGCCGCACCATCGTCCGACCTGCCGGCTGAAGGCTTCGACAAACAATTCCGTGGCGGTGCGGAAGTAGTCGTGGCGGACCTTTGAGAACTCGCCGCCGGCCGATGGGAAGACCAACTCCGGCAGGCACCGGCGGAGGTCGTAGCCGCGGCGCTTGACGAACTCACGCGGCATCTGGCCGGTCCATACCATCTTGTGCGCGCCGGTGGCCGGGTCCGTGCTCGCCGACCCGTAGTTCGGCTCGTCGGTGAAGATGGCCGGGATAAGATCGCCGAAGTCCTCGCCGTAGCGGTCGGCGTAGGCCTGGTGCGTGACGTGGATGAACTCGGCCACCGCGTCGTGGTTCATCGTGTCGAGGTACTGCCCGTCGTTGTACCAGCCCGTGGCGGGCGTGGGCACCACGTCGAACGAGACCCGCACGCCGCCAGGCGCGGCAGCGGCCGAGGCGCCGGCATCGCGGTACGAGAGCATCCGCCCGGATTCGTCGAGCGCCACGTCGAACGTCGCCAGCCGCTCGGCGTTCTTGGCCGGCTGGGGCAAGGTGTTGCATTGCAGGAAGACCATCCCGTACTCGGGGTTCTTCCGCGTGACGATCCCCCCGGCGGCGCCGCTTGGCCAGCGGTCCTCGTCGTAAAGGTACGCCTTCATCCCCAGGCCGCGGGCACGCTCAACGCACGCCGAGACGCACTCGAACCACTCCTCGGACAGGTAAGGCGTCTTCAGGCCGTAGCGGCTGTGCATGAAGAACCCGCCCATGCCGGCCGAGTGCATCGAATCGATCGCCCGGCACAGACGATCGGCATCGAGCTTGGAGTTCCACGACCAGAACGGCGCGCTGCGGAATTCCCGGCCGGGGTTAGACCACCCTTGCGTGAGATTACAGGACTCCTTCATCGCATGCTCCGAAAAGTAAGTGATTGAACTAACAGGGAACTGTAGCATTCTCGTTGTCCGCGGCCCGCGGTCAACGAAAAACCCCCGGCAGAG
>CAYOBS010000516.1:0-1872 GCA_964402305.1 uncultured Planctomycetaceae bacterium
CCTTGTGCTTGGTGCCCTTGTACTTGCCGCAGGCGCACTCCCAGTCGCGCTCCGGGCCGAAAATCCGCTCGCAGAACAGCCCGTCCTTCTCGGGACGGTATGTCCGGTAGTTGATCGTCTCGGGCTTCTTGACCTCGCCGAACGACCAACTGCGGATGTCGTTGGGCGAAGCGAGCTGGATCTTCACCGAGCCGTAATCGTTGATCCTGTCGTATACGCTTTCAGCCATTTATCGAGCTCCCTGTGCGGGTTTGTTCCGTTTTGGGCATACAGCCTGGCAGCCTCAGTCCGGCAAGGCCGGCAACAGCAGGATGTAATGCTCGCCGGCTTCTTTTTCCACCTCGTCCTCAACCTCAGTCAAAGTGTGAGCATAGTCATAGGCCCTCACACCGAGCCCATCGGGAACGACGATAAACGTCAGCCATCCCGCTTCCTGCCTTGTTTCCTCGATTACCTTAAGAGCAAAGCCAAGCTTTGCCTTTTTTCGATCCAGTCTGCACTGAATTTCCTTGCGAAGCCGTTCGATGTCCCGCTTCGTCCGCTTCTTACTGGCAACCTTGCCCATCAGCCTTCTCCTTCAGCCAGTGAAAGACGTCTCCCATCATGCGCAGTGCCGACCGAACATCCGTCTCGACCAATTCGACCGAGGGCCTATAATCCGCCACAATTCTTAACCTGTACAAATTCCGTAACCTGCTCGCCAAGCGGGGCCGGTCCTGCGCCCGCAACATGGTCAGGTTGCTTTCAACCAAGTCCGCCAGCCCGCCATGCGAGGGGCCTTCTCGCCCCGTCGGCATCGCCACGCCAATCTCCCTCAGACAGCCCGACACCATCGAGAAGGCCGCGAAATACGCACGGCTCACCGCGCTTCGCCAATGGCGACCTTTATTCAGTTCAAGGGCAGCGCCATAGCTGTCCAAGGCAACTGATTTCCAAGGGTCCGGTGTCGCCTGACTCATTTCTTCCTTGCCACCACTTCTATGCCTTCACCTGCCAGCGGCCCTTTTGAGGCTGGGGCCGCAGCCGGCGGTTCTCACGGTCCATCACGTCGCACGCCAGGTCGGTCCCGATCAGGTACGCCTGATCAGGCCGCCATAGCTCCCAGTTGCCGTCGAAGTTGGCCTCCGGGCCGACATGGTCTGGAAAAACGGCCACGGTCAAGCCCGAACTCAAGTCCAGCCGGAGGTCCCAGCCGGGACGAATCTCCACCACCTGCACCGTCTTGCCGATCAACCGGCGCACCACTTTCTCACACAACTCAGCATCGCTGTCGGAACTGGCCAGCGGCCCCTTGGCATCCTCGATCCGCCATGAGCACCACACCAGCAAATGGCTTTCGCCTTTGAAGCGGAGATGTTCCCGCTCCAGTGGGCCGACTCCGCGCGGATGCTGCCGCACCATTCTCTTGCGGAGGCGATCCATCATCGTCATCTCGTCGTCATCCCTGGGTATCTTGCGCCCAAGGTCCATCGCAAACGTGCAGCCGACGCTCGTGTAGGCATACCAACACCGCTTGCCCTGAAGCGCGGAGCGTATCTCCGCCGCCGCAAGCTCATCCGCAATGTTAGCAGTCTTGATCAAATGCAACGCCTATTTCCTCGGGTAGTCCTCCCGGATGGCCTGAGCCAACTCCAGGAGCTCCCGATACGTCAGTTCTTCGCGTCCTATCGCCCGGTGCAGCAGCTTCCGCTGCTCCTTCGAGAGCTTCAGTTTCCGAACGACCGAATCCACCTGCCGGATGTCGTCCTTCCGCACCATGGACGCCCTTGCCTCAGATCAGCCGCTAATTCGTAGCATGGGCGTCTCGCCCATGAGTCCCACGGGCGTCTCGCCCGTGGTCTGCCATCTGCACGGCCGGGACGGCCGTGCTAC
>CAYOBS010000517.1:0-1871 GCA_964402305.1 uncultured Planctomycetaceae bacterium
CAGCCAGTCCCGGCACGCCGGGAGTAGCCAGTGTGCTCGTGCCGCCGGTACACCCACCGGCCTGCCCCGTTGGGGCGGTCTTTTCCCTGGCGGCACTGCCAGGGATTCCGCCAGTGGGGGCACTGGCGGCACTTGGCTTCGCCCCATCCCGCCGTTTCTCCTGGTTCCGGGTTCCTGGTTCCTGGTTCCGCCGTTTCTTCGGGGTCCTGGTTCCTGGCCTGCCTGCCGGCGGGCAGGTTCCGCCGTTTCTCCTGGTTCCTGGTTCCTGGCCTGCCTGCCGGCAGGCAGGTTCCGCCGTTTCTTCTCCCCCCCGGCTTGCGGCCTCCGGCCGCTTTGGATCGTGGCAATTCCCGAGGCGATCAGGCGGGAGATTCCTCCGCCGCGTCCGTTTCCGGCAGGGAAAGTGCCCTCGGCGTGATTTCGAGCGGAGCTATGGCCGGGATGTCCTCGCTGGTCCCCGCGCCGAGGTCCTTGAACCGCCGGGCCGCGGGAAGGACCCTGGCCTCCATCGAGCCTACCGCGCTGTTATAGGCGGCGTTGGCCCTCTCCAGGCCGCCGCCGATGCCCTGGATGTGCCCGGCCAAGACCCGCATGCGCTCGTAAAGCTCCCTGCCAAGTTCGCTTATCCCCTGGGCGCTGCTGGCCGCCTGCTCCTGGCGCCAGCCGTACGCGACGGCCAGCAGAAGCGCCATCAGCGTGGTCGGCGTCGCCAGGATCACCCCCTTTTCGAGGCTGTCCTCGATCAGGCCGCGGTCAACGTCCACCGCGGCGGCGAAAAACGATTCGCCCGGAATGAACATCACCGCGAACTCCGGGGCCTTGTCGAACTGCTGCCAGTAGTTTTTGCCGGCCAGCTTGTTCATGTGCGCGCGTATCTGGGCGGCGTGGCGTTTCAGGGCATCCTCGCGGGCCTTCTCGCAGGCGGCATCAACGGCGTCGAGGTACGCGTCGAGGGACACCTTGGAATCCACGACGATCTCCCGCTCGCCCGGCAGATGCACGATCATGTCCGGGCGCAGCCGCCCGGCATCGGAATCGACGGATACCTGCTCGATGAAGTCGAAGTGCTCGGACATGCCGGCAAGCTCCACGACGCGCTTGAGGGTCAACTCCCCCCACCGCCCGCGGACCTGCGGGGTGCGCAGCGCGGTTACCAGGCCGGTCGTCTCCTTCTGCAACTGGGCCTGCGTCGTCGTCAGCGCCTTTATGTGCCCCTCCAGGCCGGTGTAGGCCTCCTGGCGCGTCTTCTCCAGGCCGCGAATGTGCTCCTCGAACTTGTGCAGCGAATCAGCCAGAGGCTTGACCAGGCCGTCGATCGCCTCCTGACGCTTGCCAAGCTCGCCCTTGGCCTCGACCACGACCTTCTCGAAGGTCGCCTTGGCCAGCGCCAGGAATGCCTCGGTGTTCTTGCCCAGCGCCTCACCGGCAAGGGCCTTGAATGCGTCCGAGAGCCTCGCCCTGGCGTCCTCAAGCGTGCGGCGCTCCTCGGCGAGGCGCTGGGTTGTCTGGGCCAGGTCCGTCTCGGCCTTGACCTTCGCGCCGAGTGCGGCGTCGAGCGATTTCCGCAGGTCCTCATATGCGGCCTCGGCCTTGTCCAATTGCCCGCGAAGTTCCGCCATCGTCGCGGCGGCGCCGGCTGTGCTCTTGCCGGCCAGAAGCCATGCCACCGCCGCTCCCACGATCAAGCCGACAAGGCCGCAGAAGATGTACAACATTCGTGGACTCCCGACAAAGAAGGCAGAACGTCAAGACCATGGGGATTGTCGCATGCGAGGCGGCGGGGTTCAACGGGAAGGATGGGGATCCGGCAGACTCTTTCGCGTATGCGGAAGTCCGCGTCAAGGCCGGGCGGCTCGCCGCAATCGCCGGCG
>CAYOBS010000518.1:0-1871 GCA_964402305.1 uncultured Planctomycetaceae bacterium
AGGGCCTGCTCGTCGCCTTGGAAGTCCGGGATGAGGATCTCGATCACCGAACCCGGCAGTCGGCGCCGCACGGCCAAGGTGACTCGCGCGAAGTGTCCAGCCCCGCCGTCGGGCAGGTCGTCGCGGGTGACGGAGGTGATCACGACGTGCCGCAGGCCCAGTGCGGCGGCTGCCTCGGCGACGGCGTCAGCCTCGGCGTCTTTGACGGGCGAAGGCTCGCCGTCGGGCACGGCGCAGAACCGGCAGCGGCGGGTGCAGCGGTCGCCGAGGATCATGAACGCGGCCGTCTTCCGCGCGAAGCACTCGGCCTGGTTTGGGCACCGGGCACTGGAGCAGACCGTGCTTAGCTCCAGCCGGCTCAGAACCCGGCGGACCTGCGCCGCATCCGGCCCGGCGGGGATCGACTTGCGAAGCCACCGCGGCAGACGCGTTACCGATTGCGGATTGTCCCGGCGCGCCGGGACGGATTGCGGATTGCCGCAGGGCAAGCGTTTGGCACTCCCCGAACCCCTTGCCGGCACGGAAGGTCCTGGGGGCAAAGCTTGTTCCTCATGCACCCCCTCTCCCTCCGAGCCAGAGGAGTCAAGACCGCCAATCACAGGTGATGGTTCGGCGAACGTCAAAGATCCACCAGGAGGCAATCCGCAATCCGCAATCCGCAATTTGCGGACAATCCGCAATCTTCTCGAATCCGGTCGAAGCCCAGCGATTCAGCCAGAGTTTCGATCAATAGAGGTTTGACTTCTTCCAGCCCCACATCCCGCCGCAGCAGGCGGGAAATGCTGGTGACCGACGCGTTGGCGATGCCGCAGGGGATGATCGCGTTGAATCCGCCGAGGTCGGCCGAGACGTTCAGAGACAGGCCGTGGTATGTCACCCACCTGCTGACCGCGACGCCGATGGCGGCGATCTTTTCCTGGCTGACCCACACGCCGACGAGCCCGTCGCGCCTCTGGGCGGCGATGCCCAGAGCCGCCAGCGCGTTGATGACGGCCTGTTCGAGGCACTGGACGTACGCGCGAAGCGTCAGGTGTCGCGTGTCGAGCCGGAGGATCGGGTAGGCGACGAGCTGTCCGGGCCCGTGCCAGGTTACATCGCCGCCGCGACTGACCTTGACGATCTCGACTCCCGCAGCCGCGAGGTGCTCCGAATCGGCCAGGATGTGCCGCATCTCGGCCCGCCGGCCCAGCGTGATGACGGGCGGGTCGTGCTCGACGAGCAGGACGTACGACGGTTCGCCGTCGGCCTGGACGCGGGCGACGAGGCGCTGCTGGAGCTCGAGCGTGGGCGTGTAGCCCGCCCGCCCGAGGTCGGCATGAACGAGTTCGGCCATGGCCTCAGCAGCGCTTCCTGATCGACTGCGCCACCCAGCCTTCCGCCGCGAGCATGGCGCCTTCCTGGAAGGTCGGGTGGGCGTGGATGGTGTGGTAGAGCTGTGCCATCGTCAGTCCGTGGCGCATGGCGAGGGCGACTTCCTGGATCATGTCGATGGCGTGCGGGCCGATCCACAGGGCGCCGTATATCCGCCCGCTGTCGGCACCTGCCTGTCCGGTAGGCAGGTCGGCGACGATCTTGACCTGCCCGTGAGTTTCCCCGCTCGCCAGCGCCATGCCGGCGTGGGCGTAACTGTGGCGGAACACGCGGGCCGAGGGGCAAAGCTGCTTGGCCTCGGCGAGCGTAAGGCCCACCGACGCGGCTTCGGGGTGCGTGTACGCGCCGACGGGCACCACCGTGCGGTCGTCGGCGAGGTCGATGCCCATGGCGTTCTCGGCCGCCACCACGCCCATGCGGTCGGCCAGGTGCGCGTACTGGCGCCGCTCGGCCACGTCGCCGACGGCGTAGACGCCCTCGACGTTTGTCCGGCAGCGGTC
>CAYOBS010000519.1:0-1867 GCA_964402305.1 uncultured Planctomycetaceae bacterium
CTGTGAGCTACCTGTCTTTCTTACCAGAAAAACAGGTAGCTCACGCCGGCGTGGTTGCCGGGGCCGTGCTTGTCGCGGCGGCGGGCATGGTTGAGGCGGCGGGCCTGGTTGAGGGGTCGGGCATCCTGTAGTACTTCTCGATGACCGCCATTGCCGGCTTGCCGCAGGGGACGTAGCCGGTGTCCTTCTTGGGGTCTACGACCTGGCCCGGGTAATTGCGCCACTCCCAGACGAGGAATCCCGCGATGGACGGCTCGCGTATCCAGGTTCTGAAGAACGCCTCGAAGCAGTTGGCCTGGGCATTAGGGTCCGGCTTGTCGGGGCTGCGGGTGTAGTCCCAGGGGTACTGGGCGCACGTAACCTGGTTGGGCCAGCCGACCTCCGTGAACATGATGGGCCGGCCTATGGTTTTCTGCCAGCCCAGGATGTCCTCGCGCAGGGGCTTCCAGCTCTTGGTCAGTTGCTTGACGGTCGGCTGCTTGCCGGACGTCAGGTCGTAGTAGGTGGTCATGCCGACGATGTCGACGGCGTCCCACCACGACACCGGGCGGAAGTGGTCCCAGTTGGCTGAGTATATGAGGTAGCCTTTGTACGTCTTGCGGACGCCGGCGATCAGGCCGCGCCAGCGGTCGGCGTGATCCTTCTCGGTGCTGATGAGTTCGCTCCCGACGGCCAGGATTTCGACCCCGGCGTCTTGGGCGACGCGGGCATAATGGAGCAGGAAATTGTCGTAGTCCTCCCACCAGTCATCCCAGTCGCGAGGCTCGATTTTGCCGCGCCACTCGCCGGACCGCGGGTTTTCCAGCAGGACCAGGGGCATGAGCATGACTCGCAGCTTCCGCTGGTGGGCGTGGCTGATCAGGGCCTTGATCCTGTCGGTAGAAGGCGAGCGCCGGGCGTCGATGAAAATGCTCGTCGAGGCGCAGTTCTCCTGATAGCCCGCCACGGACATGCAGATGGCGTTTGAGCCGGCGGCGGCGATCTCGTCGATGTACTTCTCGTACGGGCAAGTGGGCGATGCGCTCTGAAGTTGAAGCGTAAAGCCCCGGAACTGGCCGACGTGGAGTTCCTTGAGCGGCGGCGGCGGCGGGGGCGAGTTCCCGGCCGGCAGCTTCGCGGGCGCCGAGCCGCCAAGCCCGCTGGTCGAACTGGACGGGGCGCCGAATTCAAACTGCTGGATCCCCACCGCCACGCCGATGATCAGCGCGAAGATAGCCGGAATTAAAATTTTGTCTTTCGCCATAATCCGCCGGCACGGGCAGCTTGCGCCGCCGGCCGCGTCCGTATGCCCAAAATGCCCAAAATATTCAACGTGCCGCACGCATGCCGGGTTCGTCATTACCTTGTCCTGCACCAGGCACAATATTCCCGCACCTGACGGGCCTTGTTGACCACGCCGCGGAGCCGGCTATAATAACCGGCTCCGGCGCATTTGCCGCAAGTGATTTCGTGGAGTTCGTCAATTCATTCAGGAGAAACGCATGGCCGCGGACAGCATACTCGAACCGGAAGAAGAACCCATCCACATCGAAGGCGACGATGAGCCGCTCAGCCTGGTTGGCGGCGGCGCCGAGTCGGCCTCGGCGGGCATGGGCCTCAAGACGATCGGCGCCACCGAGAGCGTCGCCGCGACGAAGTTCAGCCGCCCGCTGAACGCCAACGGCGCCGGCGCGACGCGGTTTCGGATTTTCCACGCCAAGATTTCCATCGCCCCGCTGGAGAACCTCGAACACTCGATCAACGAGTGGATCGACGGCAGCAAGATAGAGGTCAAGCACGTCGGGCACCTCATCGGCACGATGGAGGGCAAACGCCCCGAGCCGAACCTGCTGGTCATGGTGTGGTATTGACGCGATTGCGGCTTGCG
>CAYOBS010000520.1:0-1853 GCA_964402305.1 uncultured Planctomycetaceae bacterium
CGCGATGCAGATCATCCATCGCGGCGCGGGAGCCTTGGCTTTGTAGTTCATTCTTTTTAATCCGATGTCCAGGGGCCTTAGACCTTGAAATCCTCAGGCGAGAACGTCAGCTTCTTCTCGGCGGGGACGGCCTCGTTCACCTTCAGGATGGACACGGCCGTCTCGTAGCCGACCTCGCCGGGGCAGTTGAGGTTTTTTTCGGTTCCGCGGATGACGTGGAAGAAGTTTTCCAGGTGCGGCTGGTGCTCGGTCTTGGGCGGCAGCGGGGCCGGGATCGCCGGGTAGTACCGCCCGGGGCTCGGCACGGAGTGGCTGGTCTTGATGTCGCTGGCGGGCTCGTCCGTCTTGGCGGCGCCGGAGTCCGCCTTCTGCTCGCTCTTGGCCTTGTCCGCGATGCCGAGCGTCTTGCGAAGCTCCTTCTCCCAATCGGCCTCGGGGGCCGTGTACTCACGCCGCAGGCCGCCCTTGCTGGCGTCCTCGGAGATGATCACCGAGCCCTCGGTGCCCATGAAGACTTCCTGGTAGCCGCCGTTGCTGGTCGTCGAGTACAGGTTGTAATGCCCGCGAACGACATGCTTCTCGCCATTCTCTTCCAGCGGCCATTCGTAGATGGCGATGACGTTGTCGTACCACTCCATCTTCGGGTAGTTGTCCTTGCCGCCGCTGGCCATGACGCTGATCGGCGGCCGGCCGATGACCCAGTGGAAAATGTCGACCTGGTGGCTGCCGAGGTCGGCGATCGGTCCGCCGGAATACTTCTTGTACCAGCGCCAGTTCCGCAGGTGCTCCATCGAGTCGTAGCCGTACTTCTTCAGCGTCGCGGCGTCCAGGGCCGTGCTCTCGGCCCACTCCACCGACAGCGGCTTGCTGCGGTTCCAGCAGCCCTCGACGTTCGTCAAACGCCCGCAGGCCTTCTTGTTCCGGATGTAGTCAACCATCGCGTGGTAACGCGGGTTGCTGCGCCTCTGATGGCCGATCTGGAGCAGCTTGCCCGTCTTCCGCGAGGCCTGGACCATCTTCTTGGCGTTCTCGATGGTGTTGGACATCTCCTTCTCGCAGTAGACGTTCAGCCCGGCCTCCATGCAGGCGATGCTGTGCTCGTGGTGAACCCAGTCCGGAGTCGCCACGATCACCGCGTCGATCTTGCCCTTCTCCTTGTCGAGCATGTCGCCGCAGTCGGCATACTCCGTCACGGGCTGCTTGTACTTGGCCAGCAGCTTGGACGTGTACGTCCGGTAGTGCGGCCAGATGTCGCAAAGGGCCACGAACGTAACATTCTCTTCCTTCTGGCACTTGAGCACGCTGTTGATCAGCACGCGCCCCTCGGTGCCCGTCCCGATCACGCCAAGACGAATGGCGTCGCCCTTGTTCTGGGCATGTAGAATACGCGGGGCCGCCAGGACCGCCGCTCCCATCGCCCCCGCCACCGCCGCGGACTTCAGGAAGTCGCGCCTGCTCAACGTCCCACTGCTGCCGGTCTTCTTGTCTTGGTTCATGTCGCCATTTCCTGTATTTTTGGACTTACTGACCAATCGTCCTGCCTCGCTGAGCCCCTCCACCAGCAGGGGCCAGCACAAGTAGAAACCCGCTCATGCCGCTTCAGTACCCCGGCGGGGGCAACTTTTTTCCCGATGCCGGGGAAAGTTTCGCCAGCATACACGCACCTGCAACCGCTTGGCAAGGGGGAAGCTTCATCCGACTTTATTACGAAATCGGCCGGCGTTTTATTAGGAAGAAATGTTATCATCTTCCGCAGTAAGACATAAAACTTCGGCTCACCCGAAAACATCCGGAGAATACTTCTGACTTCTGACTTCTGACTTCCGACTTCCGACTTCTGACTTCTGACTTCT
>CAYOBS010000521.1:0-1831 GCA_964402305.1 uncultured Planctomycetaceae bacterium
CGGCCTGGCGCTTGGCCTTGAGGGACTTCAACCAGTCGGCCAGGGGCGGCCCCTGGTCGTAGCCGCGCAAGCAGATCCATGTACACAAGGCGATATGTTCGGCCCCTAGATCAGGCGCAAGAAAAGAGGGGTAGTCAAAATCGTTTCGCAGGACCTCCTCCCAGCACCAGACCCATTTGTGCTTGTCGCGATTGTTGAACTCGGAGACCAGCCTGTCATGCCCTGCGCGGGTGTTGAGAGGGGCGCTGCCCGGCGCAAGCAACCTCCAAGACGATTGGGGCGGCGCATCGGCCGGACGATAGTAGTACCGGCCCGGAACGGCCTCATCCCGGTTGGAGGCAGCCTCATTCTCGGGCTTCTTCATTGCCATCGGTTCTCTCCCATTCTCCGATGTTCGACATCATCTCCGCCCGTGCAGAAACCATTGCCTCATGAGCCCGGCAGCGGCGTCGCGGAGGGTCTGGGTGCCGGTGCGCGAGCCGGCCAGGGCGTCAAATCGGCTGTGTGCATCCGCCAGTCGCTTCTCAAAGGCCGTCTTGAACCACCAATTGAGCAGGCTCCGGCTGGTGTCCGCCGCGCCCACGCACCCGCCGTCCCGGAACTCCTTCACCTTGCGGCGCAGCACCGGCACCAGCGGCGGCATGAGCTTTTCCATGCTGCTTTCCCGCAACGCCTCATCGGCGGGAAACCAGCGGATGCCCGGATCGAGAATCGCGTACGGGGATTGCGGAAAGTCCTTATGCAGGGCCATGTCCGGTTACTCGCTTTTCTTTTTTTCGGGCGCCTCAGCCTTGCCGAGTCGCTTGCGCTGTGTGGTTTCGATCTTCTTGATGCTTTCCACCACCGGCAATTCTTCGGGCATCGTGCCGCCCAGTTCCCGGATGGTTTGCCGCACCTTCGCGCCCACTTGACGATGCGTCCGGTTCGCGGCGTCTTTCCCCTTCACCTCATCCCGACGCAGTTTCCCCTCCGCCTGGGTGGCCCGGAACAGGTTTGCCGCCAGTTCCGTGCTGCCCATGTGATCCAAAATCTTCTGGCTCTTTTTCAAGCCTTTTCGACGGTGAATGTCTTCCTGTTTCAGTCCGCCATAAAGCCCCATATACCCGTGATTCTGAAAGATGGCGTAGTCGATTGGTTCGACAACGCCCGCATCCTTGGCGGCATCGGCCAGTTGCACATTGTGCCGGCGCATCTCTTCACGCAACAGAACCCGCCGCTCATCCTCGATCCGCCCGTCTTCCAGTTCCTGCCGCCGCGTCTGGACGGCGAAATAGGTTTGACCATGCGCCACGATCTCTTTCTTGGGATCGGCGTTCTGGATAGCCAGGTAGCAGGCGTAACGGGACAGAAGAACGGTCTTGACCGGCCGCTGCCCACCCTTGCCTATCTCGATCATTTCGGTGATGTCAACGAAATGATCCTCAAGGCGGTGTCCGCTGTTGAAACAGGACAACTTGGCCTTCTCGATTACCCCCTCGAAATTGCGGTAGTCGCCGTAGCCCAGGACCCCGGAAAACTCACGGCTTGACCAGAACTCCGCCCCGGCATCGTTTGTACGCTTGATCCGCTCGAACGGCGACACATGGTCTCCAGCGGTCTTCTCGATGGCATTGCTCATGGCGAAAAAGCTCCCATTACTTTCAGCTTACTCCAAACCCGTCGAATTCGACGGGATTGGAATGCTTGGCGACTCTATAACACCACCCACAAGGGCGACCATTTCGGTGATGTCACCGAAATGGTCTCGCCATTATTCCTTCCCGCCGTTCTTCCCCACATTCACATCCACAATCGTCATCGTGTCATTGCCGAAGATGTCCGGCAAGAGCCT
>CAYOBS010000522.1:0-1830 GCA_964402305.1 uncultured Planctomycetaceae bacterium
CACGATATTGAAAGAATCCTTCTCAAGTTAGCCATAACCATGATCTCCTTAGTAAGTCCTTTAGCCATTTAGAAGCAACCTGACCTGGATATTACACACCGGCTGAGCCTATATCAACATCAAACTGACGAAACTCTGGGCTTGCGGCCTTGGCCCAAAGCGGCCCATTGAGCACATTAGTCGCACCCGAAGCAATATTGTTTCGGCAATTCGGCCAATTGGACTGAAGACAAACGCGGACGCCCCGAATTGCGGATTGCGGATTGCGGATTGCGGATTGTGGATTTCTGCCGTCGGGCGATGCTGGGGCATTCCCACCCGTCGTCTCACACCAGGCAGATGCCCCAGGACCGCAACGGATCGCGACGTGCTCTTTGTCATGAGCGGACGCCGGCAGCGCCGGCAGCGATTCGGACGTCTTGTTGGCTCCCCCCGCGCTCCCAATCCGCAATCCGCAATCCACATTCCGCAATCCATCGGACTTTTTCGGGCAATTGAAATCGCGGCGTCCGGCCTGTAGGATTCAGCTATTGGCCGGCGCAGGGTCCGGTGGACCGCGGCGGCTGGGATTGCCGGCATGGACGAATCTTCACTTATCTCGCACGAGGCGTACGGCCGGGACATTGTCGGCGTGCTGATTTCGCGCCACCGTATCGCCGCGCGCCTCGACGAGCTGGCCAAGTGCATCACGGAGACCTATCCCGAGGGCGAGCTGACGATTGTGGCGGCACTGACGGGGGCGATGATCTTCCTGTCCGACCTTATTCGCCGGCTGCCGCTGCGGCTGCGGCTGGACGTCGTCCGCGTAAGCTCCTACCCGCACCGGGCAACGGCCTCGCGGGAGCCCAGCGTGCCGATTGCCTCGGCCGGGGATCTTCCAGGCCGGCACGTGCTTGTCGTCGACGACATACTCGACACCGGCAAAACACTGGAGTTGATTCGCGGGCTGGTGCTGTCGGCCGGGGCTGCAAGCGCGCGGACCTGCGTGCTGATGTCCAAACGGCGCGACGACCTGCCGGCTCGCGTGGCGGCGGATTTCGTGGGGTTCGACATTGAGGATCAGTTCGTGGTCGGCTACGGGCTGGATTACGGCGACCTCTACCGCAATCTGCCGGACATCTGCCTGTTGCGAGAACTTGCGGGGGGCAATGGGCGATGACTCCCCTGGCCGATCCCGGCTCTTTGTCCGTTGCGGCGACCTCGGCCGTGGCGCGGGAGCGCCTGGAGGACGGCGAGATCATCATCCTCGCGGTCCGGCCCAGCGGGTGGTTCGTCGTGCTCATGTCCTGGCCGCTGCTGGCCGGCGTGGCGGCGGTTGCAGCCATCAGCCTTGTTGCCCGGACATGGCCGGGCTACGACGTGGACGGGCGGATGGTCACGCTGGTCTGCGCCGCCGTCGGGGCGCTGCGGATAGCCGTTGCGTGCTTCCAGTGGCAGGGCAGGCTGTACATCCTCACCGACCGCCGCGTGATGCGGATAAAAGGAGTATTCCGGGAAGACTGCTACCAGTGCCCGCTGCGGAACATTCGCGAGGTGTACCTGTCATCGACGCTGCCGGAACGGATCGTTGCGGTGGCGAATCTGCTCTTCCACCGCACCGACGCCAAGGCCGTGCCGGACGCCGACTGGCTTTGCCTGGCCAATCCGCGGGAGGTCCAGCAGGCCGTCCAGGAGGCGATGCGGCGCGCCAAGTGACGCCCCAGGCGATAAACAAGCTCGCCGCCGGCATAGGTTCCATAGGTTCCATAGGCCTCATAGGTCTCATAGGACCTATGGGACCTATCACCCAACACCGGCTACCCGCCTTCGCCAAGGCTACGGCGGGCTGCG
>CAYOBS010000523.1:0-1810 GCA_964402305.1 uncultured Planctomycetaceae bacterium
CGGTATCTTCATGGAATGAGCAGCCCGGCCCGGCAAGAAAAGCCCCGGCCTGAACGTTTGGCGGTGTAGACTCGGACCAGCAACAATGCCGCCGGCCCCGGCCCATGGACAAAGGAGCATGAGCATGTTACAAACCACATATCGCGGTCGGCAGGATCGCAGGGCGTTTCTGAGATTCGCGGGCCTTGCGGCGGCCTTGGCGGGGCTTTTCCGGCTGGGCCGGGCCTGGGCCGGCGACGAGGCGCCGCGGCGGCTGAACCTGCTTCTTATCACGGCCGACGACTTGAACTGCGACTCGGTGGGCGCCTTCGGCGGCAAGGTTCCGCAGATCACGCCTAACATCGACCGCCTGGCCTCAGAGGCAATGCGGTTCGCTTACGCCCACGTGACCGTGGGTGTCTGCCAGCCCAGCCGCTCGGCGCTGCTGACGGGGCGATACCCGCACCGCAGCGGCGGGGAGGGCTTCCATCGCATCACGAAGCTGGACACGCCGACGCTCTGGGAGCATCTGGCGGCGGCCGGCTATCGCACCGGCCTGATGGCCAAGGTGCCGCACTGCCTGCCCAAGGCGGCCGACAAGCCGGACACGGTCGTCGACGCCGCCGACCTGGGCATCGGGCGCGATCCCGAGCTTTACTACAAGCATGCCCTGGAGTTCATGGCCGGGGCGTCCAAGGCGGGCCGGCCTTTCTTCCTCATGGCCAATTCCCAGGATCCCCACCGCCCTTACTCCGGCAGCGACCAGGAACGCAATACCTGGCCGAACAAGAAGATCGCCCCGCCGTCGCGGACCTATCGCCCCGAGGAGGTCGTCGTGCCGGGCTTCCTGCCGGACCTGCCTGAAGTGCGGCGAGAGATCGCCGAGTATTTCAGCACCGTCCGCCGCTGCGACGACACGGTAGGGGCGATCCTCAAGGCCCTCGCCGATTCCGGCCTGCGGGACAACACGCTGGTGATGTTCCTGTCCGACAACGGAATAGCCGTGCCGTTCGCCAAGACCAACTGCTACCTGCACAGCACGCACACGCCATGGCTTGTCCGCTGGCCGGGCAAGGTCCGCCCCGGCGCCGTCGACGATGAGCACTTCATCAGCGGCATCGACTACATGCCGACAGTGCTCGAAGCCGCGGGCCTGGACGCCCCAGGCGGGATGGACGGCAGGAGCTTCCTGCCCCTGCTGCGCGGCCAAAAACAGGCTGGCCGGACTATGGTCTTCACGCAGTTCCACGAGACCTTCGGCCCCTTGCGGTTCCCCATGCGATGCGTTCAGGACAAGCGGTTTGGCTACATTTTCAATCCGTGGTCCGACGGCCGGCGGGTGTTCAAGAACGAGTCGCAATCCGGGCGCACCTGGCCGGCCATGATGCACGCCGCGGCGGGCAGCCCGGAAATCGCCGAACGCGTGAAGCTTTTCCAGTACCGCACGCTGGAGGAGCTTTACGATTTCCAGGCCGACCCCGACGCCCTGCACAACCTCGTCGGCGACACCCGCTGCCGGGCCGAACTCGACGCCATGCGCGGGCAACTGCGCCAGTGGATGGTCCGCACGCAAGACCCAGCCCTGGAGGCCTTCGACAACCGCGGCAATCCCGAGGCGCTGGCGAAGTTCATGGAATCCCAGGCCGCCGCGAGCCAGGCCGGCAACAAGGCAAGGGCCAAAACCGGCAATGCCAAAAAGGGCAAGGGCAAGAAGAACGCCTCGCCCCAAGCCGGCGAGCAGCAGTAGCGCGGCGTGGAACATACCAGGCCATGCTCGGCCGGCAGGCCGGCAAAACCGCCAAGTTCGACGCCAAGGAGAGGAAGATAATCC
>CAYOBS010000524.1:0-1801 GCA_964402305.1 uncultured Planctomycetaceae bacterium
GCCGCTCGCCGTCGAACTCGCGCAGGACTTTCATCGCCGCCGGCGACGGCGGATAAGGGTTCTCATTGGTGTTGATCTTGATAACCCGCTCGCCGACGCCCGGCTGCTCACCGGGAACGTAGGGGGACATTGCCGTAATGTTGGGGCGAAATATTGTCATGGGTAAAACAGGGAGTAGTAGTTAGGGAGTAGTAAGTAGGCAGGAGCTTCGCGGCCATCGCATCCGGAAATCATCCGCGCCGATAATTGCCTTTGTTGCTTCTGCCAACGCTATCTACAAGACCTTTAAGTATTCTCTGGACCTCATTTGTAAGGTTGATCACGCTTGCCAATTCGTCAGCCGGAGCCATTCTCAGGCGCGAGGCCGCGATCAACTGAGTCTCGGTTTCATTAGCCGATCCACGTGCGATATCCAAGTATCTCTGGTAATCCAGAGAGCTGGGGCGGCTATAACCTTCGGCGATATTGCTGGGAACACTCACCGCGGCCCGTCTCACCTGCGAAGTCAGCCCAAATCGCTCTTCTCGCGGAAATCCGGCGCTCACCTTATACACTGCCACAACAAGATCCATGCTCTTCTGCCATGCAATGAGATCCTTATAACCGCCTATGGCCCTTCCGCTCTTGCTGCCGTCGATTATCATTTCATCCCCTGCTGACATATATCTATCTATTGTCCATTTCCGCCGCTTGCTCTTTCCTAATACTACTCCCTAACTACTACTCCCTAACTACTACTCCCTTCGGTTCGCACCCGCACCGCGTTCGCATGCCCCGTCAATCCCTCGCGCTCCGCGAACGCGGCCACATCCGGCCCGTCGGCAGCCAGGGAAGCGGCATCGTAGCTGGTAACGCTTGACGCCTTGAGGAAATCGTTGCAACTCAGCGGGCCGAAGAAACGGGCCGTGCCGCCTGTCGGCAGGACGTGGCTGGGCCCGGCGTAGTAGTCGCCCAGCGGCACCGGCGTGTGCGGGCCGAGGAAGATCGCGCCGGCGTGGCGGATCCTGGCCAGCACGGCCTGGTCGGCGGCGGTGATTATCTGAAGGTGCTCCGTGGCGAAATCGTTGGCCGTGGCGCACGCGGCGTCGATGTCCGGCACGACGATGATCGCGCTGTAGCGGTCCAGGGCGCTTCGCAGGGCCTCGGCTCGCTCTAGCATCGGAAGCTGCCGCTCGATTGCGGCCGAGACGGCCGCGGCCAGCTCGGGGCAGTCCGTAACGAGCACGGCCGAGCCGGGATCGTGCTCGGCCTGGGCGAGCATATCCGCCGCCACCCATTCCGCCTTGGCGGTCCGGTCGGCGACGATCAGCACCTCGCTTGGCCCGGCGATGCTGTCGATGCCGACCCTGCCCATGACCTGCCGCTTGGCCTCGGCGACGAACGCGTTGCCAGGCCCGACGATCTTGTCCGCCGGGCGGATCGTGGCCGTGCCGTACGCCATCGCCGCAATCGCCTGTGCCCCGCCCAGCCGGTACACTTCCGTAACGCCAAGCTCGCCCGCCAGCGCGAGCACCATCGGGTTGACGTCGCCGGCGGTCGTCGGCGGGCTTGTCAAAGCGATCTGGCCCACGCCCGCCACCTGGGCCGGCACGACGGTCATCAGCACCGTCGATGGGTACATCGCTCGCCCGCCGGGCACGTACACCGCCGCCCTGTCCACGGGCGTGTACCGCACCGCCAGCGTCCGCCCGCCCCGCCGCAGCGCGGGCGGCGCCTGGTGCATGATGCTCGCCTGATACTCGCGAATGTTCGCGATGACGCGGCGGACCAGCGCCATAAACTCCGGCTCGGCCGAGGCGTG
>CAYOBS010000525.1:0-1800 GCA_964402305.1 uncultured Planctomycetaceae bacterium
TCCTTATTCCTACCCCGCAATGGAATCTTCCAGAAGTCTCGCCCCAATCTGAGGCGAAATCGAAAAATTCACAGGCTCAATCCGCAATCCGCAGGCACCAGCCTGCGGATCAATCGCCGAACCCCGCCTCGGCCACTTCCACCGCGCGGATCAGGGCACGTGCCTTGTTGAGGGTTTCCTGGTACTCGTTTTGAGGCACGGAGTCGGCGACGATGCCGCCGCCGGCCTGGATGTAGACCTTGCCCTGACACAGGACCATCGTCCGAAGGGCGATGCAGGTGTCCATGTTGCCCGAGAAGTCAACGTATCCCACGGCCCCGCCGTACGGGCCGCGACGGGTGGGCTCGAACTCGTCGATGATCTCCATCGCCCGGATCTTCGGCGCGCCGCTGACGGTGCCTACCGGCAGCGTCACGCGCAGTGCGTCCAGGGCCGTCATGCCCTCGGCCAGCCGGCCGGTAACATTCGAGACGATGTGCATGACGTGACTGTATCGCTCCACGGTCATCACGTCGGACAGTTCGATGCTGTTTGGCTTGGCGACCCGCCCAACGTCGTTTCGGCCAAGGTCAACGAGCATTATGTGCTCGGCGCGTTCCTTCTCGTCGGCCAGGAGTTCGGCTTCAAGGGCCTGGTCCTGCTCGGCCGTCTGTCCTCGCGGGCGGGTTCCCGCCAGGGGGCGGTTGGTGATCACGCCGTCCTCGACGCGGCAGAGTATCTCCGGCGAACTGCCGACAAGTGTGACCTCCGGGCTGTTGAGCACGAACATGAACGGCGACGGGTTGACAACCCGCAGGGCGCGATAGATGTCGAAGGCCGAGGCCCCGGTCGAAAGGCACAACCGCTGGGACGGCACGACCTGGAAGATGTCGCCGGCGCGGATGTACTCCTTGCACGCCTCGACCACCTTCATGTACGCCCCGCGCGTGAAGTTGCTCTCGTAGGGCTTTTGCGGGAGCCGTTCGAGGTGGATCTCCCCCACCGACTGGCCCTTGGGTTCCCGCAGGCGGGCGATGGTCCGCTCGATGGCGTCCGTGGCGTCGGCGTAGGCCCGTCCGGGGTCGTCCGTGACGTGGGCGTTGGCGACGACCTTGACGGTCTTCGAGACGTGGTCGAAGATCACCATCGTCCGGTAAAGCCCGAACGACAGGTCCGGCAGTCGCCTGTCGTCGGTGGGCCCCTGGCCGAGGTCTTCGTAGTAGCGGATCAGGTCGTAGCCGGCGTAGCCGACGATTCCGCCGGTGAACCGCGGCAGCCCGGGCACGTGAACGTGCCTGTAGGGGCTCATCAGCTTGCCCAGTTCGGCCAGCGGGTCGTGGGTGTTGACGATCTGGGGCTGGGCCTGCCCACGGCGGCGGATGGTCAGCTCGTCGCGCGCGGCGGTAACCGTCAGGTCCGGGTCGGCCCCGGTGAAGCTGTATCGCGCGATCCGCTCACCGCCGACGACGCTTTCCAGCAGGAACGAATGGCTGGCCGGGGCGAAACCCGCGGGGCGCGAGATCCTTTGGTAGGCCATGACCGGCGTCAGCGCGTCGGCCAGGAGCTGGCGGCAGACCGGTATCGTGTTGCCCTGTTCCGCAAGGGTCTTGAACTCCTCGAAGTCAGGGTAATAGTGCTTCATTCGCACGGATCACTACTCGAATCCCGGAAGCTTATCCGGCAAGTTGTCCTTTGGCGGCGGGGGGTTGTCCTTCAACCACTTGTTGGTTGCCGCCAATTGCTTGTCGAGCGCCGGCTTGTCGAGCCACTCAACAGGCGCCGCCACGAGTATGCCGGGCAGGCGCATCACAATGGCGCCTT
>CAYOBS010000526.1:0-1786 GCA_964402305.1 uncultured Planctomycetaceae bacterium
TTTCGAATTTCGGGCTGCCGGATTAAGGCGCAATTCTTTTGAGACACCACACTAGAGCAGCGTGGCAATCGATGCGAAAACACCTCCTGCCCCGGCCTCTTGCGCCGGAAATCTCACGCTTCCGCCAGTTTCCACTTGACGGCGGCGGCCTCTTGCCGCTTCTTATAGGTCATGGCATCCGTGGTTTTCTATTTTCAGGTCCATCAGCCCTTCCGGCTGCGCCGCTACAGCATCTTTGACAGCGACACGCGGTACTTCGACGACCGCCGCAACAAGGAGATATGCCTCAAGGTCTCCGAGAAGTGCTATCTGCGCACCAACCGGCTGATCCTCGACCTCATCCGGCGGCACAACGGCCACTTCCGCGTAAGCTACTCGGTAACCGGCACGGTCATCGAGCAGTTCCAGCGGTGGGCCCCCGCGGTGCTGGACTCGTTCCACGAACTGGCCCGCACAGGCTGCGTCGAGTTCATTGCCGAGACGTACTACCACAGCCTGGCGTTCCTGTACAATCGCGATGAGTTCATCCGCCAGACCCGCATACACGCCGAGCGGATGGAGCAACTCTTCGGCCAGAAGCCGCAGATATTCCGAAACACCGAGCTGACCTATAATAACGACGTCGCCAAGGCCGTCGAGGACATGGGCTTCGACGCCATCCTGACCGAGGGCGCCGACCACATCCTGGGCTACCGCAGCCCGAACTTCATCTACAACCCCCCCAACTGCGCCCGCCTGCGACTGCTGATGAAGAATTACCGGCTCAGCGACGACATCGCGTTCCGCTTCGGCAACCGCGGTTGGGCGGAATGGCCGCTGACGTGCGACCGCTTCGTCCAGTGGGTCGACCAGATCAACGGCAACGGCTACGTCTGCAACCTCTTCATGGACTACGAGACCTTCGGCGAGCACCAGTGGGCCGACACGGGAATCTTCGGGTTCCTCGACGCCCTGCCCGGCAAGGTGCTCGAATCCGGCAAGAACGACTTCCTGACCGTATCGCAGGCGATCGACCGCTACCCATCCGTCGGCGAGATCGACGTGCCACACATGATCTCCTGGGCCGACACCGAGCGGGACATCTCCGCCTGGCTCGGCAACTCCATGCAGGCCAACGCCCTGCACGACGTCTACGCCCTGGCCGACCAGGTCCTCGCCAGCCCCGACGTGGCTCTCATCCACGATTGGCGAAGGCTCCAGACCTCCGACCACTTCTACTACATGTGTACCAAGTGGTTCGCCGACGGCGACGTCCACAAGTACTTCAACCCGTACGAGTCGCCCTACGACGCGTACATCAACTACATGAACATCCTCGACAACCTCCGCAGCCGCCTGGCCGCCGGGGCAAAGGGCCTGACGGCCTGAGCATACCCCAGCCTTCCACCAGAGGCGCCTATTCTCCCCTGGCCGGCTCAACCCGCCCCGCCGCCCGGCCGGGACCGACCTTGCGACTCTTGGCGCCAATTTTGTTTTCATGGCGCTTTTTCACTACTGTCCGGTTAAAGTTTAAGCAACATGCAGCAAAGGCCTGTTTCATAAGGTCAAAATGCGTCTTATGTCCGTTTTCGATTTGAAATCTGGGTCGCTTCGTTGCGACAGAATGTGCGAATTTCCTAAGGAATTTGGAGACGAGCAGGCCGTGGCACCAGCGGTGCTGGCCCAAAACCACTCATATTCGCGCAAGTGCATATGGTTGATTTTATTAGGTTTTAGGGCCATTTCGACCTCTATTCAGAATGCACATTCTGTAACTAATGATAATGGCGAGTCTTATAACCGGACA
>CAYOBS010000527.1:0-1759 GCA_964402305.1 uncultured Planctomycetaceae bacterium
TGACCTTGAACAGGTCGAAGCTGGTCCGCAGCGACTGGCGGAGGACTTCCGCCAGGGCGCGTTTGAGGCGATTCTGCAAACTCATCGGTTTGGGCATGCGGGCATTCTAACGGGCGGGCGGCCAAGACAATACAGCGCGGTGCGCGCAAGTGCCTGGGGTTGGTCTTTTTGTACGATGTTTTCAGGCAGACGCTTGACCGGATTGTCCGCAGATGCTAAAAGATACGCTTTGGCACCAGCCAGAGATTTGACAATCGGATAGCCGCCGGCCTGGGCGAGCCAGGCAGGCAGAATCCCAATCGGGGCTGTGGCGCAGTTGGGAGCGCGTCTGCATGGCATGCAGAAGGT
The DNA here is from genome assembly GCA_964402305.1 of uncultured Planctomycetaceae bacterium. Taxonomy (GTDB): domain Bacteria; phylum Planctomycetota; class Phycisphaerae; order SM23-33; family SM23-33; genus JAUWQU01. The sequence continues at coordinate 349 of CAYOBS010000527.1, forward strand.
CAAGGGTTCGAATCCCTTCAGCTCCATTCGTCGGCTGATGTTGCGCGAGGCCGAGTGATTCCCTCTCCTGGGGGCGTGTGAACCTCTTACCCCTTTGTGATGTCTGCACCGGTATTCTCGCGGCCTCGCCCAGCGACCTTGTCGCCATCACCACGGGTTTGGTTGGACGATCACCGTCTGGCCGGGAAGGTCCGGCGGCAGGCGGCGGGCGATGGCCTGGGCTTCGGCGACGTCGTCGCAGATGATGAACATCGCGCTGCCGCTGCCGGTCATCGACACCGGCGCGGCGGCGCAGTCGCCAAGGAGCCGCAGCGTTTGGCGGAGTTGCTCGCTGACGGCCTGGGCGGCGGCGGTAAGGTCGTTGGCCAGCCGGGCGCGCCACGCGCTGGGCGGCGCGGCGGCAAGGTCGATCGCCTCTCGCCTGGGCATCGCCCGGCCCGCACGCGCCGGGGATGTTGGAGGAGCGCCGGTGAGGGCACCGGCGGCACTGGCAGGAGCGCCGGTGAGGGCACCGGCGGCACTGGCAGGAGCGCCGGTGAGGGCGCCGGCGGCACTGGCAGGAGCGCCGGTGAGGGCGCCGGCGGCACTGGCTAGACGGTCGAAAGCGCGGTACACGTCGGCGGTGGCGCAGGTGAAGTCCGGCATGTGCAGCACGGCGGCGAAGCCATGCACGGCCAGGGGATGGAGCTTCTCGCCGCGGCCGGTCATCCGAGCGGCCGGGGGACCAAGGAACAGAGGCACATCGCTGCCGAGCGCCGCGGCCAGTTCCGCCAAGCGGTCGGCAGGGGTGGCGAGGCGCCACAGTTGGTCAAGTCCGGCCAGCACGGCCGCGGCGTCCGACGAGCCGCCGCCGAGGCCCCTGCCCGGCGGGATGTGCTTCACAAGGGCGATGTCCACGCCCACGGCGGCGCGGGCACGACCCCTCTCGTGGCCACCGCCGGTACCGCTGCCCGGCTTGGGACCGAGGCCCGCGTCACGGGCCAGCAGTTTCGCGGCGCGATAGGCGAGGTTCATCTCGGCCGGGCCGCAATCGGCGTTGCCGCACGCCAGCGTGATTTGCCCATCATCACGCGGGGTGAGCGTGATTTCGTCGTAGAGCGAGACCTTCGCGACGATGGAGTCCAGCGGGTGATAGTCATCCGCGCGGCGCGGGCCGACCAGCAGGTCCAGGTTGATCTTCGCCGGCGCCGCCACGCAAATGCCCCCGCCGGGCAGTTGCTGATATCGCGGCCTGGGCGCCAGGACCGGCAGCGGGTTGTCGCGTTGTTTGCTCACTTCCTTCCCTACAACTTCCTGCTTACTATCTACTTCCGCCTTCTGACTTCTGACTTCTGCCTTCCGCCTTCTGCCTTCCGCCTTCTGCCTTCTGCCTTCTGCCTTCCGCCTTCTGACTTCCGCCTTCTGCCTTCTG
>CAYOBS010000528.1:0-1756 GCA_964402305.1 uncultured Planctomycetaceae bacterium
CTGGCTTTACCCGTCGCTGCAATCCGTTGGCCGGTATGGAGATGGGCTCACGTCGCCGCCGGCCGAGGCGCCGGCCCCGCGGGCGATTGTCGGCCTGAGGGCCTGCGAGCTTCGCGCCCTGAAGTACCTCGACAAGATGCTGCTGGAAGGGCAGTTCCAGGAGCCGGTTTACCAAAGCAGGCGGAAGTCGGCCGTGCTGATCTCGACCGATTGCGCCGCGGCCGCGCCGACGTGCTTCTGCACGTCCGTCGGCGGCCTGCCCTTTGCCGCCGACGGCTACGACGTGAACCTTTCGCCCGTTGAAGGCGGCTTCATCGTTGATGCGGCGACGGATCGCGGGCGGGCGTGGCTGGCGTCGGCCGGGCTCGATTGCGCGGCGGCCTCGGCCGAGCAACTCGCCCAGCGCGATCGCATCCGCCGGTCGGCCACCGAGGCGGTGGAAGGTCAGAACCGTTCCGCCGGCCTGCAAGCCATTCAGGGCCAGTCACTTGGCCTGCCTGACGACGCGGACCCCGCCTGGCAGCGATACGCGGCCGACTGCGTCGAGTGCGGCGCATGCACGAACATCTGCCCGACGTGCTACTGCTTCTACCTTTACGACCAGGCCCTTGGCCCCGGGCTCTTCGAGCGCATCCGCGCGTGGGACAGTTGCCTTCTCGGCACGTACCACCGAATGGCGGGCACGACGCCCAACATGAAGCCCACGCCGCGTCCGCGGCTTCGAAGCAGGCTGGCAAACCGCATCCTGCACAAGTTCACCCACGCCCCGGCCCAGTGCGGCCTGCTTGGCTGCGTTGGCTGCGGGCGGTGCATCGAGGCCTGCCTGGGGGCAATCGACATAAGGCAAGTCGCCGGGGAACTGCGACGATGATCACGACCGACAGCTACATTCCGACACCGGCCAAGCTCGTCGAGGTCATCGACGAGACGCCAACGATCAAGACGCTCGTGCTTGCCCCGGCCGAGCCGATGAGCTTCAAGGCCGGGCAGTTCATCCAGTTGACTCTGCCCGGCGTCGGCGAGGGGCCGTTCACGCCGTCGAGTTCGCCGTCGCGGCCCGAGAGGATCGCGATAACGGTCCTCCGCACCGGCACGGTGACCGAGCGCCTCCACCAGTGCCGGCCGGGGGATGTCCTCGGCCTTCGCGGACCCTTTGGCAAGGGCTACCCGATCGAGAAACTCGCCGGCCGCGAGGTGCTGGTGGTAGGCGGCGGCGTCGGCCTGGCGCCGCTGCGGGCGCTGATACTTGCGCTGCTGGAGGACCTTGGCCCGATCAAGCGGCTGAGCATCCGCTACGGCGCGCGCAGCATGGAGGAGCTGCTGTTCCGTCGCGAGCACGACCAGTGGGCGTCGCGCCCGAAGGTTGACATGCGGGTGACGATAGACTCTCCCCAGAGCGGCTGGAAGGGCAACACCGGCGTGGTCACGACGCTGCTGAAGGACCTGGACATGACCCTGCCGGAGTGTGTGGCATTCTTGTGCGGGCCGGGCATCATGCTCCAGTTCGCCACGCAGGCCCTGGAGTCCGAGGGGCTCAGGCCCGAGCAGATATACCTTTCGATGAACCGGCGGATGAGTTGCGGCATGGGCCTGTGCGGGCGGTGCAACATCGGGCCTTACTACCTGTGCAAGGACGGTCCGGACATGAACTACGCGATGATCAAGGACGCCCCGAATGTGTTCTGACACCCCAAAGCAGGAGACCCGGTCGCGCTGCACGCTTTGCCCGGCGGGCTGCGAGCTGCGCATCGGCGGA
>CAYOBS010000529.1:0-1753 GCA_964402305.1 uncultured Planctomycetaceae bacterium
CCTGAGGCCGTGATTCTGTACGCTGATCTGCCCGGCGTCGGCAAGGATGACCTGGTGGTGGTCTTCTACTCCGGCCACGGGGCCAAGGAGGGCGATGAGGCCTTCTGGGTTACGCAGAATGCCGAGGCCAAGGCTATCCCGGCCACAGCCCTGCCCAACGGCGATATCCGCAAGTTCCTCTCCGGCATTCCCGCTCAGCGGCTGGTGATCCTGCTGGACTGCTGCTTTGCCGCCAGCACCGTCAAGAAAAGCCTCTCCGATCCCGGCAAGCTCTTCGGCGATTTCGCCGGTAAGGGCCGCGTGACCATCGCCGGCGCCGCGGACAATCAGGAGGCACTGGAGATGCCCGACGCCAAGGCGGGCGTCTTCACGCACTTCCTGGTGGCCGGCCTTCGCGGCTCGGCCGACACCAACGCCGATGGAGCGGTCACGTTTGATGAGCTTTGGACGTATCTCGGCGATAACGTCCGAAAGACATCGGTCAAGCAGGGCGGCCTGCACGAGCCGGTCATCATCACCGACAGCGGCATCACCCCGCAGTTCCTGCTGACCTGGAATCCCAGGGCCGTCGGCGCCTCCAATGAGTCGCTCAAGGTGCTCCGCAAGCTCTTTGACGAGGGCGCGATCACCGGCGCCCAGTACGATGAAGGCCGAAAAGCCCTCACGGAGCCAGCTATCGACGCCGCCGCCACGGCCCGGCGCGAGGTCTACGCCGACTTGGCGGCCGGGCGGCTGAGCCCCAAGTACCTCCAGGACGTGTTGGCCCGACGGCTGAGGGAGGCCGAGGTGCCCCAGCCTGCCGCAGCCCCCGCCGGGGAGAAGCCCGCCATCGCAATCGTGCCCTTCGAGGTCTACGGCAACCTGCGCGTCAAGGACGCCGGCGCGATGCTGGCCGAGCGGATGCTGCCCCTGTTCGGCGACCGCTACACGCTGATCGATCAGATGCAGCTTCGCCGCTTCGTGGAGCAGGACGACCTGACCATCGCGGGGCTTGCCCAGGCCGTCCAGACGCCCGCGACCAAGGGGTTGACCAAGGCCGTCAAGCTCCGTAGCGTCCGCTACCTCGTGGTCGGCAGCGTGTCGGCCTCGCCCGATGGGCGGCTCAGCATCACCGCACGCCTGAGCGACTGGCAGACCGGGCGGATCGAGTCCGGGCGGCTCGCCCAGATAGCCGGCGACAACTGGGATGACCTTGTAAGGCGGCTGCCACTGCTGGCGGCCAAGCTGACGGGCAGCCTGGGCGACATCGGCGCCGGGCCCGACGTGGCCCTGCCGCCGCTCCCAACGGGCGTGGATGCCCTGGCCGCACGAATCCTCCAATTGGAGGCCATCGAGACCGAGTTGAAAAAGGCCCAGGACACGCTAACGGACAAACATCCCCGCCTTGCCTTCTTGCGCGAGAAATTCCAGACGCTCGGCAATGAGTTGGCCGGAGACGTGGACGCCAAGCTAAAGGAACTCCAGGCCACCGACGCTAAACTCGCGGACCTGTACAAGGAGGCCCATCCCCAGCGGGCAGCCATTCGGGAACAGATCACCGAGCTGCGAAAGGCCCAGGCTGGTATTCTGACGCGGGACTTCGGCCCGCCCGGACAGCTCGTTCTCGACCTTGGCGGCGGCGTGACGATGAAGCTGGTCCTCATCCCCGCCGGCAAGTTCACCATGGGCAGCCCCGACGGCGAGAAGGACCATCGGGCGGATGAAAGTCCCCAGCGCGAGGTGATGATCTCCAAGCCGTTCTACATGGGCGTCT
>CAYOBS010000530.1:0-1734 GCA_964402305.1 uncultured Planctomycetaceae bacterium
ACGGCGTCACTACGAACGCTCCGCGTGTGCTTGGATCACGCCTCTGGCGTTTGTAGTGTGCCCGTAAGGGCATATTTTTCTTCGGCAGGGCACTGGCAAACATCTTACCGCGTCACTACGAACGCTTCAAACCACGCCCGCGGTAACTTGGAGGGGTCAAGGCGCAACCGGCCGAATTCCGCACGTTAACCATATACACGCGGCGAACCGCCGATACAATGGCGGCGGCACGTCCAGGTAGTGGCAACAAACGATAAAGGGTCTGTCCATGCTAGAGAACATCGACCTGTCGCGGAAGATCGGCAAGGATGAGTACAAGAAGGGCATCGACGGTCTTCGGCTGAAGCTGGCGGCCCTTCAGCGGCAACTGACGGAGTTGAAGATTCCCGTCATCCTGGTTTTCGAGGGGCTAAGCGCGGCCGGCAAGGGCACGTTGATAAACGAGCTGATCCTTCCGATGGACCCGCGCGGCTTCCAGGTGGTCAGCACCGGCACGCCGAACGAGGAGGAGCAGCTCCGCCCGTTCTTGTGGCGATACTGGACGCGGACGCCGGCTGGCGGGCGGCAGGCGATTTTCGACAGGTCGTGGTATCGTCGCGTGCTGACGGACCGCGTCAACGGCGAGGTGAGCCCCACGGAGGTCCGCCAGGCGTTCGAGGACATCCGCAACTTCGAGCGCACGCTGGCTGACGACGGCAACGTGATCGTCAAGCTCTGGCTGCACATCTCCCGCAAGGAGCAGGCCAGGCGTTTCGCCAAGCTCCGCAAAAGCCCCATGACGGCCTGGCGGGTGACCAAGGACGACCTCAATGCCCATAAGCAGTACGACGAGTACCTTGCCGCCGTCGAGGAAATGCTGGCCGAGACGGACACCGACCACGCCCCCTGGACCGTCGTCGAGAGCACGGACCGGCGGTTCGCGGCGATGAAGATCTTCAGCGCCGTCATCGGGGCGATGGAGAACAAGATCGCCGAGGTCGAGCACCGCCAGGGCCAATCAGCCCCGCCGCCGCGGGAGGCCGTCGAACTGCCGGCGGAGCTGAGTTCCTCCATCCTGGACGGCGTGGACCTGACGCTGTCGCTGGACGTTGACGAGTACATAAAGCGGCTCAAGAGGGCCCAGGCGCGCCTTCGCGAGCTCGAGCACGAGATCTACATCCGCAGGGCGCCGGTGGTGATCGTCTACCAGGGCTGGGACGCGGCCGGCAAGGGCGGCAACATCCGCAGGCTCGTTGAGAACCTCGATCCGCGCGGCTACGAGGTGGTGCCGATCGGGGCGCCCAACGACATCGAGAAGGCCCACCATTACCTATGGCGGTTCTGGACGCAGATGCCCAAGGCCGGGCACATCAAGATCTTCGACCGGTCCTGGTATGAGCGCGTGATGGTCGAGCGGGTGGAGGGTTTCTGCACCGAGGCCCAGTGGAAGCGGGCCTACCGCGAGATCAACGAGATGGAGCAGCACATGACGAACTTCGGCGCGGTGGTGCTGAAGTTCTGGCTGGCGATCGACAAGGACGAGCAGTTGCGCCGCTTCGAGGACCGCAAGGTCACCCCCTACAAGCAGTGGAAGCTCACGCCGGAGGACTGGCGCAACCGCGAGAGGTGGGACGCCTACAAGCAGGCCATCGAGGAGATGCTCTTCCGCACCTCGACCCCGCGGGCGCCGTGGACGATCGTCGAGTCAAACTGCAAGTGGCACGCCCGCGTGAAGGTGCTGGAGACCGTCTGCAA
>CAYOBS010000531.1:0-1716 GCA_964402305.1 uncultured Planctomycetaceae bacterium
GCCTACCTCCAGGAGGAAAAGGGACAGGACCGTATCGAAGCGGCCCTTGATGAGAGCCCCTGCTTGCTGAGCGCGGTCAACTTGTGCGAGGTCCTGGGCAAGCTTTGTGAAAAGGGGATGCCCATGCAGGAGGCTCAGGCTGCCGTCAACGAACTGGGGTTGAACATCATCGACTTCGACAAGGCCCTGGCCGGCCTGGCCACGCTGCTGCTGGCCCGGACCAGCACCATCGGGGCCTCGCTGGGCGATCGCGCCTGCCTTGCCCTCGCCGAACAGGTCATCCGAGCCCAAGCCACCCCAGTAGTCTTCACGGCCAAGAAGGCCTGGGCCAAGCTCAAGTGGCCCTTCAAGGTCGTGGTTATTCGATAGCCCGGACATGCACCGCGGACGCCAAGCATGGCACCACGAGAGGCGGTCTTGGAAACCATGCCACCAGCCGAAGTTGGCCGCCCTGGCCGCATCAGCATCTCACCCTGACGGGTTTTCGATCCACGTGAGGTAGCACCTTCTGCACAGGTGGATTGTCATTCGGCGGTAGACCTGGTCCATGAGTTCCTGCTCGCTCATGTGGCGCATGAGTTCGATGAGCCGGTCGATCTCGGCGGACGGGTCGATGTCGGCGTACTCGTCGGAAAGAAGGTTCGGCGGGGTCGGGTCGGCGAAGGCCTCGATCCGGACCACGTAGAAGTCGCCCCTGCCGGGCGTGAGCATGGCCCCGCACCTGTGGCACAGGAGCGGCGCATGCTCGAAATGATCGGATTGCTCGCGATGTTCGCCGCTGTCGTGATGTCGTGATTGTCCGGACTCTTCCATCGCAGACTTTCTTTAACCTGTGGCAGACGCCGCGACAACGCGCCAGCCCTTGGAGCCTGCCTGCCGGTAGGCAGGTGCGGCGACAAGTCCCACAGGGCGGCATGCCTGGCGTGCCGAAGCCAAAGGCGTCGTCGGCAACGGCTTGCCCTTTGGAGTGCGGTGGCAGAGCCGCGAAGCGGCGCCGACACCGCTTTCGCTCACGACTGTGCGCAGGAGTTCGCCACGGATCGAGCGAAAGCGGCGTCGCCGTCCCTACGGGACTCTGCCGCCGCACTCCAAAGGCTCGCGTTTCTCCAACACACTTTAGAACTTCGGCAACTCACGCACCGCAGGCGTGCCCAACCACCACGGGCGGGACGCCCGTGAGTAGCACGGGCATCTTGCCCGTGAGTAGCACGGGCATCTTGCCCGCGCAATGTACGGCAAAAACCACGGACGAGACGCCCGTGGGATGCAGGGCCAAGATGGCCCTGCGACTCATGGCCAAGATGGCCATGCTACGGCGAGACGCCCATGCCACGCGCAAACCGTATTCCGGCACGTTCTCACATAAACCCTGCGTCGCGGAGTCTTTCGATTGTCAGCCCGCCGGGCCCGCCCGCCCCGCCGGCCTTGCCTGCCCCGCCGTCCGCGTCGCCCACGCCGGCGATCTGCCGCAGGTAGCGGCGGATGTACTTGCCGATCACGTCGGTCTCGATGTTCACCTTCGAGCCGACGGACATGTCGGCGAACGTGGTCGCCGTCCAGGTTGTGGGAATCAGCGCCACGCTGAAAAGCCCATCCGCCACGGCCGTGAGGGTGAGCGACACGCCGCAGACTGCCACCGAGCCTTTCTCGACCATCTCGTCGGTCAGGTTGCCGGGTGCGGAGAACTCGACCGTCCACTGGTCTGCCGAGCGGTCG
>CAYOBS010000532.1:0-1715 GCA_964402305.1 uncultured Planctomycetaceae bacterium
GATTCGAATTTCGGATTTACGAACTCGTGATAATTCACGATCTATTTGAGACACTACATTAGGTGTGCGCACGAAAAGGGGCCGCCCCGCCGGCAAGGCGGACGCGGCCCCAAGGGTCGTGTGCGGCAAGTAGTTGGCGGAGATTACCAGGTGAAGTTCAGTTCGTACCTGAAGAACCCAGCCACCTCGTTGTAGGCGTTGTTGTAGAAGTTGCCCGGGAAGAACAGTTCGGCCAGCAGATGCCCGCTGACGTGCTTGTTGAACTGGTAGGTCATCCGCCCGGCGATCAACTGCCCGCGGAAGTTGCTGTCGGGGGAGGTGGAGAATATTCCCCGGCCGCCGTAGCTGTTGTGATTGGCGAACAGCAGGTTATAGTCGGCCCCGAGGGTGATCTTTTCGCAGGGCGCGCAGGACACGCCGGCGTTTAGCCGGTGGAGGTTGGTCGCCTCGCCGGGTCGGTTTTCCAGGCCATTGGTGTAAGCCAGCAGTTCGCTGAAGCGTGCCCAGCGGCCCCAGAGCGGGTCGAACTGCTCATTGCGGCCATCCGTGCCGGACTCGTCGCCCGAGAGGAACTCGTAGCCGATGTGGACTTCGTGCTTTTTGGGGTCATTGAACTTGTAGGTCGCCAGGGTGTTGGCGCCCATTGCGCAGAGGTCCTGGCCGTTCTTGTTGCCGAACTGTCCGGCGATCTCGCCCATCAAGTTGATGTTCGCGGTGAGGTCGTGGACGGCCCGTGCGCCGAAGGTGTAGATGTCGGAGTCGTAGCCGGCCTGCCACGGGGGCAGGCTCGGGCCTATGTCGCCGTGGCGGGTGCCCAGGTCGGCCTCGTCGTGCTTGTAGATGAAGTAGCCGTTGAGCTCGGTCTTGGCCAGCGACTTGTTGGTGATGTAGATGATCACGCCCTGCTCATCCTGCTCGATGTTGTGGAAGTCCTTGTCGCAGAACGGGTCGATCCAGCGGTCGCTGTCGGCGTGCTGGTTGATGTAGATCGTGTCGATAGTGGTGTTGCAGGCCGCCAGGTCCCACGTCAGCCTGACCGCGTCGAAGAAGATCGTCCGCGAATCATCCAGCGGCGTGCCGTCAAGCACGAGCCAGCCGTTGCCCAGGATGATGTCCTGCCGGCCTATCACCGCACGCACCGGCAGGCCGAAAGGCTCGCGCCAGGTGACGCTCAGGCGGTCGACGATCGCCTCGTTGTTGGTCCAGTCGTCGATGTAGTACTGGTTGCGAACTTGCAGCTCGCGGTCCGGCTGGCAGAAGTGTCGCGGCTCGTAGACCAGGCGGAAGTCCAGGTCGATGTCCTTGCACGGCGTGACCGTCGCCCCGACGCGGGTGCGGTAGCGCTGGTAGTGCCGGTCCTCCTTGTCAAGCAGCAGGTTTGGCGCGAAGATCTCGTGCAGCCTCAAGTCGGCTGACAAAGCCAGCCAGGGCGTCTCCTGGTGTATCGCCTCCTTGGCCTTGCAGAAGATGCAGGTGCATCCCGCCGGCTCGGCCTCGGCAGCCTTGGCCTTCTCAGCCGGCTTGTCAGCCGGCTTGTCGGGCTGCTTCTCCTGAGCCCACGCCCCGGCCGGCAGAGCCGCCAGCAGCCACAAGGCCAGCATCAACGCCGGTAGTTCCATGACCTTTTTCATAATCGTTGCGCTCCTTCATTAGAATTATGGGCTCATCCGGTTAATGCGTAGGTAGTTTCGTGCAGGGCGCATATCTTGAGCTTG
>CAYOBS010000533.1:0-1711 GCA_964402305.1 uncultured Planctomycetaceae bacterium
ATCCGGTTGGCCAGCAGCCCGCCGGTCAGGGCGCGGACGATCGGCACCCCGCCGGCACAGCTCGCCTCGAAGGCGATGCACACGCCCTTTCGGCGAGCAAGGGCGCATATCTCCGCGCCGTGATGGGCGAGCAATGCCTTGTTGGCCGTCACGACGTGCTTGCCGGCGCGGATGCCGCGCTCGATGATCGTCTTGGCGATTCCGGTGCCGCCGACCAGCTCGACAACCACGCCGACCGACGCGTCGGCCAGGGCCTTTTCAAGGTCCGGCTGGAAAAGCTCCTCGCTCAACCCAGCCCTGCGAGCGGCGGAGAAGTCCACGTCAACGATGTGCCTCAACTGCAAGTTCAGCCCGCCCCGGCTGGCGAGAATGTCCGCATCGCGAGTAAGCAGCGTGCCCGCGGCGCAGCCGACCGTCCCGCAGCCGACAATGGCAATGCCCATCGTGGGGCCTTGTTGCGTCATCTTGGAAATCTCCGAATCTGGCAGGGCATGGTACGGTGTCGGTCAGGGAAGATCAAGCTGGTAGGTTCATGTGGGCAGCTTATGACCAGTTCCCCTGCTCGCTGAAGCGAGCAGGCCTCGATACAACAGGCTTCAGGCCTGTTCCCCACGCACGCAGGGCGGGCGAGCATGGGTCCTATAGGTCCTATAAGACCTATGGACTTGTCCCCACCGCATGCGGAACTCATGCGGAACTTCCTCGTTCCGGGTTCCTAATTCCGGGTTCCGTCGTTCGGCTTGACTGGTATCTCCAGCAGTGGGCATGGCGAGCCCTCGCTGGTCAGGTAGAGCGTCTTGCCGTCGGGGCCGAAGCAGACGCTCTCGCCCTGCGTTCGGCCCGGCGCGGTGATGGTCCGCCCGGGGCGCCCGAAGGCGATGGCCCAGGATTCGCCGAGCCCCCGCGCGTACTCGGTCAAGTCGCCGTACGTCGCCACCACGGCCCGCAGGCCGTCGGGGGAGATGTCCATCGCGGTTACCATGCCCAGGTCGAGCGTGGCGATCGACTTGGCCGTCAGCGGCCTGGCCGGGGTCTTCTCCGGCAGGGGCAGCTCGTAGACGGTCCGCTTGCCCCGCTTGGAAATCAGCAGGATGGTCCGGCTGGTGACGTCCACGCCGACGGCTTCGCAGTCCTGGCAGCCATCGTCGTAGAAGAATGCTATGGTCATCGCCACGCCGACCTGCCCGCCCGCGACGGGGCGGTTGGGGTCCACCCGTGGCTCGGGTATCACGTGGAGCATGGGGGTCTTGCACTTGCGGTCGTTGTCGCCCGTGTCAGCCACCAGCAGCCAGCACTTGCCGCCCAGGCTGAACGAGGCCATGTCCTCCCAGTCGCGGCTGGCGATGCCCTGGATTTGCCATGTTCCCAGGTCCCGGCCACGAAGGTCGAAGGCATAGAGGTTGGGCTTATCCCCGGAGTCGTTGTGGGTCCAGAACACGCCGGCTGTCCGCCTGCTTGCCGCCACGCCGGAGCTTTCGGTGATTTTCTTGTTGGCCAGCAGGCACACCAGCCTGCCCTTGCCGTACTGGACAACCGGCGCCGGCCCGGCGGGGTCCTGCGAATTGGCGTCGCCCGCCCAGGCCGGCCATGCCGCAACTGTCGCGGCAAGCAGTATCGCCCCCAGCCAGGTTGTCCCTTTGGATGTCATCATCGGAAAAAGATGTTCTCTCGCAGAGGTCGCAAAAGTCGCGGACAGGAAACAGCAGAGAAG
>CAYOBS010000534.1:0-1709 GCA_964402305.1 uncultured Planctomycetaceae bacterium
GGGGCGAATCGGCTGGAACCGCCTCCCGGGACGAACCGGCGGCCAATTCCCCACAACCCCAGGCGCCCGCGTGCCAATGCGGCTGCCCCGTGCGAAAGCTCCTGCTGACGGGCCTGGGCACGGGTTATCTGCCCATCGCCCCCGGCACCTGGGGCTCGGCTGGGGCGTGCCTGGTGTTCCTGGCCGTGGCCTTCGCCGCCGGCGGGCGGCAGATATGCGTGACCGGCACGATGCTCATCCTGGCGGCGGCGGCGACGCTCATCTGCGGCATCCTCGGCGGCAAGGCCGAGGCGGACTTCGGCAGGAAGGATCCCGGCCAGGTCACGCTCGACGAATGGGCCGGCCAGGCCGTCGCCCTGTGCTGGCTGCCGCTGGGGGCAGGGCCGTGGGGCTGGATCATCCCCGCCTTGTGGGGGTTCGTGGCATTCCGTTTCTTTGACATCATCAAGCCCCCGCCAATCCGCCAGTTGGAGAAACTCCCCGGCGGCTGGGGAATCGTCGCCGACGACCTCCTGGCCGGCGTCTACGCCAATATCATCCTGCAATTCATCCTACGCGGAGCCCTCGGTCTGGCGTAGCCTGCGGCCTGGAATTGAGTTGACCGCCTCGCGGCCATGTCAAAGCTCTTTAAGAATGTCCGGTAGTTGAACTCAATAAAAGTGTCCGCACTGTAATTGCAGTTACCGCGGCAAGCAGCGCGATGCAGGCAGTTTCCGTTCTGAGGATGGTTGTGCCTAGTCGAGCCAGGATAAAGCCCGCGTTGCGGGCGGCGGCATATTCGGCATCCGTCAGGCCGCCTTCCGGGCCGACGAGCAGGCAGATGCCGCCGGCGGGGTCTGGGTGGGCCGAGGCAAGGGCCTCTTTCACGCTGCCGGCGTCGGGGCCGGCCGAGCCGGCCAGCCCAACCTGACCAGCCAGGGCGAACCGGGCCAGGAAATCTTTAAGTGGCTGTGGTTCATGTAGTTCAGGCAGCCAAGCCAGCCCGGACTGCTTCGCCGCCGCCACACAATGTCCAAGCCATCGTTCGCGTTTGGCCCCGGCCAACTCGCCGGGTTCGACCACCGAGTGCTCGAAGCTCACCGGCGTCAACGACCCGGCCGCAAGTTCCGTCGCCTTTTCCAGCAGCCAGTCAAGGCGTTTGCCCTTTGGGACGGCAAACGCAAGATGGATGACTGGCCGCTGGCGGCTGGCGACCTGGCGCCGGCCACGGACGCCAACGGACACCTTTCCGTGCCGCGCCTCGACGATAGTGCCGTCGGCCAGGCCGCCCCGCCCGTCGAACAGCTCCGCGGCATCGCCGGCGCCCAGCCGAAGCACGTGCATCGCGTGGTGCGCCTCGCCGATGGACAAGGCAACGACCTCGGCGGCGAGGTCCTCGACGAAGAATCTGTTGTGTCGCTCCATGACAGGGCCTTTCGCTGGATATCCTTTCGTTACCCGCGTGAGTTTATGCCTCGACGCCCAGGGATGGCAATCGGGAAGAAGACTTCAGACTTCAGACTTCAGGCTTCAGGCCACAGGCTTCAGGAACGACAGACCGACCGGTAGCCAATCTCCTGAAGCCTGAAGTCTGAAGCCTGAAGCCTGAAGTCTGAAGCCTGAAGCCTGAAGTCTGAAGCCTGAAGCCTGAAGCCTGAAGTCTGAAGCCTGAAGTCTGAAGTCTGAAGCCTGAAGTCTGAAGTCTGAAGCCTGAAGTCTGAAGTCTGAAG
>CAYOBS010000535.1:0-1702 GCA_964402305.1 uncultured Planctomycetaceae bacterium
GGAAGCGTCGCTAAAGGCCATGGCCGAGCTCGTTCATGCTGACCTCGGGCGGGCGGGCTACACGCCCACGCTCGAGCTCCAGCAGCACCTCGTCGCGAAGGTCCAGGCCGACGGCGAACCGTCGTACGTCCTGCTCGTCGAGCACGACCCGCCTGTCATCACGCTGGGCCGGCGGGCCGAGATGCAGCACGTCCTGGCCGATCCGGCCCGCCTGGCGGCCGCGGGAGTCGAGATCGTCAAGGTCAGTCGCGGCGGCGACGTAACCTGGCACGGACCCGGACAACTCGTCGCCTACCCGATCCTCCGGCTCGACACGCGAGGCCTGACGCTTCGCGCGTATGTCCAGTGCCTCGAACAGGCCGTCATCAACGCGCTGGCGCGGCTCGGCATTGCCGCCCAGAGGCGCGAAGGGCTCGTCGGCGTGTGGGCCGGTCAGGAAAAAATCGCCGCCATCGGCGTCGCGGTCAGCAGGTGGGTGACGTACCACGGCCTGTCGCTGAACGTTGCCGCCGACCTCGGCGGATTCGACACGATCGTCCCATGCGGCATCGCCGGCGCGTCGGTGACGAGCGTTTCGCGTTTGCTAGGCCGGGATGTAAGCGTCGAGGAAATAAAGCCGGTGCTGCTGGAATGCCTTGCCAAGTCGCTGGGCTTCGACCGGATTCGAGAGGATTGCGGATTGTCCCGGCGCGCCGGGACGGATTGCGGATTACCGCAGGGCAAGCGTTTGGCACTCGCCGAACCCCTTGCCGGCATGGAAGGTCCTGGGGGCAAAGCTTGTTCCTCATGCACCCCCTCTCCCTCCGAGCCGGAGGAGTCAAAACCGCCAATCACAGGTGATGGTTCGGCGAACGTCAAAGATCCGCCAGGAGGCAATCCGCAATCCGTCCCGGCGCGCCGGGACAATCCGCAATCGGTAACGCGTCTGCCGCGGTGGCTTCGCAAGTCGATCCCCGCCGGGGCGGGTGCGGCCCAGGTCCGCCGGCTGCTGAGCCGGCTGGAGCTAAGCACGGTCTGCTCCAGTGCCCAGTGCCCAAACCAGGCCGAGTGCTTCGCGCGGAAGACGGCCACGTTCATGATCCTCGGCGACCGCTGCACCCGCCTCTGCCGGTTCTGCGCCGTGCCCGATGGTGAGCCTTCGCCCGTCAAAGACGCCGAGGCCGACGCCGTCGCCGACGCGGCCGTCGCGCTGGGCCTGCGGCACGCCGTCATTACCTCCGTCACCCGCGACGACCTGCCCGACGGCGGGGCCGAACACTTCGCGCGAGTCACCTCGGCCGTGCGGCGCCAACTGCCGTGGGCGGTGATCGAGATCCTCATCCCGGACTTCCAAGGCGATGAGCAGGCCCTTGCAACCGCCTTGGCCGGCGGCTGCGACGTGCTCAACCACAACGTCGAGACCGTGCCGCGCCTGTACCCGGCCGTCCGGCCCCAGGCCGACTACCGCAGAAGCCTGCAGGTGCTCGACGCCGCGAGGCGAATCGGCGGTGCCATGCTTCCGTCTTCGCAAGCATGTCCCACCGACACCCCAGGCAAAAGACTCTGGACCAAGAGCGGGCTGATGCTGGGCCTTGGCGAGATGCGGGAGGAATTGCCGGCGGTCTTGGCCGACCTGCGCGCGGCCGGGTGCGACATCCTGACGGTCGGCCAGTACCTCGCCCCCTCGCCGCGACACCACCCGGTGGTGCGGTTCATCCCGCCG
>CAYOBS010000536.1:0-1701 GCA_964402305.1 uncultured Planctomycetaceae bacterium
CGGTCAATCAGCCCCGGCAACGCCAGGAATTCGCAATAATGATGCTACAGTGTCATTTATCTGGCCATTAACCCGGTTTCGGATTTCGGGGTTTCGGAAACAGGCTGGGTAACATACCGGAAAGCCCCGACATTCCACGATTCATAGCATCAAGACTGGGCCTCGATAAATAGGAAGCGTCTCTATTTATTTATTTATTCGGGTCAGGAGCCTTTTTTCCCGGCGACACCGACCCCAACGTCGCCTGCACGTAAGACTACGCACAGTCGGTCACGCGGCCCTGCTCGCGAAGAGCGGCCGGACAAAATGGGCCGCCGACACCACCGCCGGGTCGAACTGCGATCCTGCCCCCCGGCGAAGCTCCGCCAAGGCCTCCACGGCCGAACGGGCGGGCCGGTACGCGCGGTCTGACATCATCGCCGCCAATGCGTCGGCCACGCAGATCACCTTCGCCGCCACGGAGACGCTGGAGCCCCCGCGCCAGGGGCGATGGTGCTGGCGAACACACGCCGCCGTGTCCTGGTCGATCCCCAGCCGCAAGCTGATGTCCGCGCTGTGGTCGGGATGCTGGCGCATGACCGCCCACTGTGCCTTGGTCAGGGGCTCCCGTTGGGCCAGGAGCTCCTCGGGAATCACGGCCTTGCCGACATCATGAAGCAGTCCCGCCATTTGGATTTGTCTCACTTCGTCTTGTGCCAGACCCATAACCTCGGCCAGGTTTTCGCCCATCTGTTTGACCTCCAGGCAGTGCCGGGTGACGTGCTCCTTCTGCGTCGGCCCGAGGATGTCGTCACAGCCGGCGAGGAACTCAAGCCGTTGATGGGCCGGGCTCGTCCAGCCGCCGCACGTCGCTTCGGTCAGGGCGTGATCCACAGCCACCATGGGCCAGGTGCAGACGCGATCGCGCCCCCGGTTCTTGGCCAGGTACATCGCCTGGTCGGCAAGATCGATCATCTCGTGGCCCATCTTTGCCGTCGGAAAGCTGACAACGCCGAGGCTCACCGTTACGCCGAAGTCCGTCCCGTCGGTGCGGAAGGGGATTTGCGCGATCCGGTTCCTGAACTCATCGGCCCAGATCCAGGCTTCGCCCAGGTTGGTTGAGCTTTGGAAGATGACGAACTCCTCCCCGCCCCAGCGTATCGCCACGTCGCCGCCGGAGAGGCCCTTGCCGGCCAGTTCGGCGATCTCTCGCAGCACCACGTCGCCGGCGGCGTGGCCGCGGACGTCGTTGATCCGCTTGAAGTGATCGATGTCCATCATGATGCAGGACATCTCGCGGCGGCGGTCGCGCTCGTAGGCGTTGGACGCAAGCTGGTGGTCGAGGTAGCGGCGGTTGGGCAATCCGGTCAACTGGTCCGTGTCCGCCAGATGGGTCAACTCCTTCTGCCGCCGCTCGATCCTCTGTTGCTCGGTTGCTCTGCGCTGCGCCTTACGCGTGGCTTCCCGGACCCGGTCCCAGAGCACATGGCCTCGCATCGCCTCGGCCTTGTGTACGAAGTCCACGGAGCCGCTTCGGATGCTCGCGACGGCGATCTGCTGGCTCTCATTGCTGGAGACTACCAGCGCCGGGGTGCCGCGCAGGTCCTTGCCGACGGCCTGGAGAAGCTCATCCGCCGTGGCATCGGGCAACTTGTAGTCGACGATCACGCAGTCGAATCGCTGGTTGCGGACCGCCTTCTCGAATTCGGCCCCCGTCGCGAC
>CAYOBS010000537.1:0-1683 GCA_964402305.1 uncultured Planctomycetaceae bacterium
GGCACCTGTGTGCCGGGTTGGGCGTACGGGGGGAAGTCGGGTTTGGCGCTGGGGTCCGGTTTGGGCGGGGCGGTTCGGGCGTGCTCGCGGTCGAGCAGGTCGCCGACGGTCGGCTTGTCCAGGCCCCGGCCATCGACGATCTGGTGGACCTCGTCGGCCGAGAGGGTCTCGTACTTCATCAGCGCCTTTGCCACGCGGTCCAGCTCGTCGCGGTGCTCCTGGAGAACCCGGCGTGTTTCAACCTCGGCGGCGTCGACGATGGCCTTGATCTCCTGGTCGATGACCTCGGCGGTCCGCTCGGAGTAATCCTTGCCGGCATCGGGGAAAACGTTCTGGCGATCGTCGGGGGAGTAGCGGACGAAGCCTAGCTTGGAGCTCATGCCCCATTCCATGACCATCTTCCGGGCCAATTCGGTGGCCTGGTGGATGTCGCTGGAGGCCCCGCTGTCGATGTCGCCGCAGAACATTTCCTCGGCGATTCGTCCGGCCATGTCCACGCGGATCATGGCCTCGCAGTAGCGGCGGGTGTACATGTAGCGGTCTTTTTCGGGCAGGCTGAAGGTTGCGCCGCCCATCTGCCCCCGCGGGATGATCGAGACCTTGTGCAGCGGGTCGGCATCGGGCTGGTTGATCTGCATCACCGCGTGGCCGGCCTCGTGATAGGCCGTCATCTCCTTCTCGCGTTCGTCTATGACGCGGCTCTTTCGCGACCGGCCCCAGCGGACCTTGTCGCGGGCCTCCTCCATGTCGGCCATCTCGACGAATTCCTTGTTGGCCATTGTGGCGGCGATGGCGGCCTCGTTCACCAGCGCCTCGAGGTCGGCCCCGCTGAACATCGGCGTGCCGCGGGCCAGGCGGTTGAGGTCAACGTCAGGCCCGCACTTGACCTTGTTGACGTAGATGCCGAGGATCTCGTACCGGCCCTTGAGGTCCGGCAGCGGGACGTTGATCTGCCGGTCGAATCGCCCTGGCCGCGTCAGGGCGGGGTCCAGAATGTCCAGGCGGTTGGTCGCGGCGATGACGATGACCTGGTCGGATGTGTCGAAGCCGTCCATCTCGACGAGGATGGCGTTGAGAGTCTGGGCTGACTCCTGCCCGCCGCCGTGCAAGTCGTTGATCCGCCGCCGCCCGACGGCGTCGATCTCGTCAAGGAAGATGATGCACGGGGCGGAGTCCTTGGCCTGCTTGAACAGGTCCCTGACCCGGCTGGCGCCGACGCCGACGAACATCTCGATGAAGTCGCTGCCGGAGATGCTGAAGAATGGCACCGCGGCCTCGCCGGCGATGGCCTTGGCCATCAGCGTCTTGCCGCAGCCCGGCTCGCCGACAAGAAGCACGCCGCGCGGCACCCGCCCGCCCAGACGCTGGAACTTCCGCGGGTTGCGAAGGAACTCGATGATCTCCTGAACTTCATCCTTGGCTTCCTCGATGCCCGCGACGTCGTCGAAGGTGACCTTCGGGGAGTCCTTGTTGATCAGGCGGTGCCGGCTCCGCCCAAAACTGCCCAGAAAACCCGCCCCGTTGCCGGCCGCACCAAGACGCCGGAACAGCAGGAACCACACGGCCAGGAACATCAGCACGATCAGCAGCAGGTGCGGCAGCAGGCCTTCCCACCAGCTTACCGAGACGTACTTGTACCTGGTCGTGCCGCCCTTGGCGGCGCCTTCCTGCCAGAGGATGCGG
>CAYOBS010000538.1:0-1661 GCA_964402305.1 uncultured Planctomycetaceae bacterium
CCGGCGAACTGGCTCTTGCCTTCCTGGTCGTACTGGGCGTGGTTGACCCAGAACTTGAACTTCACCTTCTGGGCGGGCCTGTAAACGGGCCTGTCCGTTATGACATAGGTCTTGGTCTGGTTGTACGCGGCGTCGTAGTAGTTGTTGAACCACACGCCGGTGAAGCCCAGGTACGCAAACCGGCCCTTGGGCGTGGTGGCGGTGATGAGCCACTGCCAGTTGTTGTCGATCTGCCCGGGCTTGAGGATGAGCTGCCCGTCGGCGTCGGTACACTCGGCGAAGTTGCGCGTCTCGGTCTCGTTGTGACCCTGGCCGCGCTTCGGGTCGTCCTGTACGTACTTCTGCTGGTAGCCGAAAAACTCCAGGTTCGCCTTGGGCACGGGCTGGCCCGTCGTCGCGTCGGCGACGAAGAACCACGCCTGCTTGTCGAGCTGCTTCTGCACGATGGCGGTGTCAGCCACCCACAGGACGATCCGGCTGACGTTGCCGCCCTCCACCCTGGCGGTGACCAGATACGCCCCGGCGGTCTGGAGCGGCGTGTTCACCGTGACCCGGCCGTCGAAGTGATTTGCCCGAGGCTTCAGGTCCATGCCCCACGAGGCGACCTGCCTGCCGATGTACTTGGCCTGGTTCTGGACCACCAGCCGATAGCCGATGTCGGCGATGTTAATCCGCTGCCCGTCGATCTGTCTGGGAAGACTCTTGAGGTATTCCTTTACGTCGTACAGCAGCGTGTGTACGTCGATCTCGTTGGCCACGAAATCGACCTTCGTCGCGTTGCGGAAGCGGAAGTCAACCGTCGCGCCCTTGCCCGACGGGGCGGTCATTACCGGTTCGAAGGTGCCCCAATTACCGATGATCTGGTCGAGTCGCCGGCCCCGCGACCCGTTCGGGCCGCCGTCGCCGTAGTCCTTGATCGCCTGCCGCCAGACATCCGCCGCCTTTGGGTACTGCCGGCGGTTCTCGAATATCTGCGCCAGCATGGCCGACGGCGCGTCGCCGTAGCCCTTGGTCTCGACCAGTTCGCGGATGATCTTGACGAAGTTGAACTCATCGGGCAGCTTGAACCGCTTGATGCCCGTGGCCAGGCGGGCGATGGTCTCATCCTCGCCAAGCGTGTGGAGGGCGTACGGGCCGGACTCATCGGCCTCGGTGTCCGAGTCATCGCCGCCGCGCCCCAGCAGCCTGCCATACTGCGCCATCGTCTGCTCGCCGAACTGGTTGTGCAGGAAGCTCGCGAATATCCAGCGGACCTCCGCCGCCCGGCTGGCCTGGGCCTCCTGGACCATCAGCAGCGCCCAGCGCCAGCGCTGCCCGTCGGTCTTGGCATCCTCCCAGCTTCGCGGGCGCTTGTGGTAGACCGGCGTGCCATCCTCGTCCACCGGCGCGCCGCGGGTCTGGCCCCCCCGGCCGTAGTAGTACCAGTCGCCGTAATAGCCGTCCTCGTAGTCCGGCAGCACGGCCAGGTCGCTTAGGTACTGGAGCCGCCAGGCCAGCGACCAGCCGCGATTGCCCATGAGCTGGTTGGCAAGGTCCATGTAGAACTGCCCCGCCGCGGGCTTGTCATCCTCGTTGGCGACAAGCGGCAGCGCCTGCTGCATGAGCTGAAGCGCCCGGACGCGGTCGCGCTCGTAGGAGTTGACCATCTTGGCCGTGCCGCC
>CAYOBS010000539.1:0-1660 GCA_964402305.1 uncultured Planctomycetaceae bacterium
CTCTCCCGTCAAGAGAGAGGGGTCAAAACTGCTATCGCCATCGGTAACACCGTCCCAAATACAGTGTTTCCACTTCCCGATGCCCGGTTCCGCTTTTTCCTTTTCACATGTTCCCGGTTCCGGGCCTGCCTGCCGGCAGGCAGGTTCCGCCGTTCCTTCTCACCGAGTTCCGGGTTCCTGGTTCCCGGTTCCGCCTTTTGCTTTTCCCGGCTACCCTGCTTCGCCTGCGGCTACGCAGGGCTTCGCCGGCTACCGGCTACCGGCTACTGGCTACATCCTTCGGATGACACCTATCACCACGCCCTGGATATCCACCTTGTTGGTGTAGATGGGTTTGTAGGCCGGGTTGGCAGGCTGAAGGCGGATGCGGTTCTTTTCCTTGTAGAAGGTCTTGAGCGTGGCCTCGCCGTCTTCCAGCAGGGCCACGACCGTCTCGCCGTTGCGGGCGGTGTTGCGGCGCTGGCAGACGACGTAGTCGCCGTCGCGGATCTGCTCGTCGATCATGCTGTCGCCGGTCACCCGCAGGACGAACTTCTCGCCCGGTACATCGAAGATTTCTTGCAGATCGAGAGTCTCGCGGTCCTCGATGGCCTCGATGGGCAGCCCGGCCGCGATGAGCCCGACCAGCGGCAGGAGGCTTTCGTTGTCCTCGGGAAACTCGAAATCAGGCGCGACACTTAAAGAGCGAGCCTTGTGCTTGGCGCCGCGGGACAAGGCTCCTTTTTTTTCGAGCGCCGCGATGTGCTCGAAGACCGTGACCTTCGTCAGGCTCAGGTGGTCCCCAATCTCCTGCATGGTCGGGGAATAGCCGGAGCGCTCGCGGAAGCCGCGAATGAACCGCAGGACTTCGAGTTGTCTCGGCGTTACGTTTTCCATGTTCGCTCTCCTCTTTGGCCGGCGTCGCCGTCGGCGCCAGCACGATATAGCCCTGGGCGGCGATCGCGCCCGCCGGCGGCGGGCATGCCATCGCCACGTTCCGCAGGCTTGCGGACCGTTCAGCCAATACAACTTCCCCGGCTCCGGCCGGCGTTGCAAGTTCCGACTTCGCCGCCTTCTGTAACTTCACCCATCGCGCAAGCCCTTGGGCTTGCATCGACATCACCTGACGCGCCGGCGTCAACTCCACCGCCGGCGTCGATCGCATCGCCCCGGCCACATGCTGCCGGCTCGCCCGCGGCGTGGCCGTTGCCGCCATCGTCGCCTGGTCCGCCCGCCCGGGCGTGGCTACCAGCGCCCACAGGGACGAGGCCGCCCGCGTGATGATCGCCATCAGCGACCGTCGCGGGCGTGCCATCATCCCGGCCGGCTGAAGGCGAATCCCGCCGGGGCCAGTGCTGATCGGCGGTATTTCCAGTCCGTGTTGTTCCGCCAGTTTGGCAAGCTCGGCCGGATTCGGCTCGGCCGGCGTGCAGGCCAAAACCTTGCACTGCCTTGGCCAGACGGCCACGTAGCTGCCGCCCGGTCCAAACTGGCACAATGGTAGATCGTTTTTTTCAGTTCGTGTCTGCATAATCTTATCCTAACATCGGCCTAACGTCAATGGCCGCGTGAGGGTTTTGTAAGGTTTTTGCAACTTTTTTTTCGGCACCCGTTTGGGGGCCGGTAGTCCCGGCGCGCCAGCGATTTTACAGGGGCTGTTTATTGGACTCCGGGCCGGGTC
>CAYOBS010000540.1:0-1638 GCA_964402305.1 uncultured Planctomycetaceae bacterium
TCCAACGCGATGAAGGTCGCCCAGTGGCTTGCCAAGCACCCGACCGTGGTCTGGGTGAACTACCCCGGCCTGCCCAACCACACGCACCACGCCAACGCCGCGAAGTACCTGAAAAACGGCTGCGGTGGGCTGCTGGGCTTCGGCATCCGCGGCGGGGCCGCGGCGGGCGTGAAGTTCATCAACAGCGTCAAGCTCGCCAGCCATCTTGCCAACATCGGCGACGCAAAGACGCTGGTCATCCACCCGGCCTCGACAACGCACTCGCAGCTTTCGCCCGATGAACAGGCCTCGACGGGAGTTACGCCGGAATACATCCGACTGTCGGTCGGAATCGAGGACGTCGAGGACATCATTGCCGACCTGGACCAGGCACTCAAGGCCTCGCAGGCCTGACGCGGCCTTCGGCCGCGGCAAAAGAGGCTTACCGCAGAGCCATAGAGGAAAAGAACCATAGATGGAATGAATATAGTAGAATACCCGGACTGGCCGATCTCGAAAGCCCCGAAGGGGCAAAAGCATTTGGCCGGGGGCGTAAGCCCCCGGATGCGATGCGGGTAACACAAGAGCCCCAAAGGGGCGACAGAAAGGGTAACACCTGGCAGAACGGCATGTTTGCTCTATCGCCCCTTCGGGGCTCACTTGCTTAAACGGATCTTTTCCGGGGGCTCACGCCCCCGGCTAAATACTGCCGGCCCTATCGGGCCTGAGAAGCCATGCCCAATGAATGATCCTGCCAAAGCCGCCCAAAGCGCCGACCTCGACTGCGGCTTGGGCAAAAAACTCGCCGCGTGCCTGGACGCTATTGGCGGCATGGGCCGCGTAGTCGTGGCGTTCTCCGCCGGCGCCGACAGCACGCTGCTGCTGGCGCTGGCGGTCGAGGCGCTCGGGCCCGCCAATGTCCTGGCGGCGGTGGGCGTCTCGCCGAGCCTGCCGGCCGAGGAACTCCAGGCCGCCGGGCAAATCGCCGCGAAGATCGGCGCCGAGCTTGTCGAGGTGCCGACGGGCGAGTTGGACGATCCCCGCTACGCCGCCAACCCGGCCGAGCGATGCTACTTCTGCAAGCACGACCTTTTCGGCCGGCTGGGCGAACTGGCCGCTCGGCGCGGCTTCGACGTGGTCCTCAGCGGCGCCAACGCCGATGACACGGGCGACTTCCGACCCGGCATGCGCGCCGGTGAGGAGTTCGGCGTGCGCAGCCCGCTCATGGAAGCAGGCCTGACCAAGGCTGAAATCCGCCAGCTCAGTCGGCGGATGAACCTGCCGACCTGGGACAAGCCCGCGATGGCGTGCCTGGCCAGCCGGGTGCCCTATGGCCAGGCCATCACGGCCGAGCGGCTGGGGCGCATCGAACAGGCCGAGCGGGCTCTCCATGACCTTGGTTTCCGCCAGGTTCGCGTTCGCGACCACGACCAGGTCGCCCGCATCGAGGTGCCCGCCGAAGACCTGCTCCGCCTGCTGGAGCTTCGCATCCGGGTGGCCGCGGCAATGAAGCAGGCCGGCTACCCCTACGCGACGATGGACCTGCTTGGCTTCCGCAGCGGCTCGGCCAACGAGGTGCTCTAATGTAGTTTCTCAAATAGATTGACACTGTAGCACCGTTGCCGGGATAAATTCATGATTCGCCGAGTCTTTGGCCGA
>CAYOBS010000541.1:0-1635 GCA_964402305.1 uncultured Planctomycetaceae bacterium
AAGGCCTGGTCTAAACCCGCCGTCGCCAAGGCTCCGGCGGGCAAAGCCCCGTGAACGGGGCTGACAAAAAGATTGCTAAACACGTATAGACCTGCCGCCCGGTAGTGCAAGCATTGGCGCCAATTGGTTTGCGGATCGTGGCGAATCGTGACTTTTCCCTGCCGGGGTTTCGAGTTAGAATGTGCGGCATCCTGCCCAGGCCGGTCGCGGCCGCGGCCAGGCGGACTTGCCGCGCTGGCCGCGGAAAATGCCGGCCGGCCGGCGATCCGGATTTCAGGCTTCTTGTGTGAAAGACAATCCGCAACCGTATCGGGACACAACCGTATCGGGACACCGTACCAGGAAGGACGCAGACATGGCGAAGAAGGTATCGAAGGTATCTAAAAAAGCTTCCGCACCCGCGGCATGCCCGGAGAAGATTCGCATCGGCACGCTGGTCAACGCCGGCCCCGGAACCAGGCCGGGCGAGTACATCCGGCAGATCCTGCCCTACGGCTTCGAGTCGTTCTCGCTGACGTTCTGGCAGACACTTGCCGGCCGCGACCTGCGGAAACTCGCCGATGAGGTCCGCCAGGCCCTCGCCGGCTCCAACGCGGTGATCAGTTCGCTGAGCGTTTTCGGCAACCCGCTCGCGGGCGACGCCATGGCCAGGCAGACCGGCGCCGGCTGGCAGAAGCTCATCGACGCGGCGCGGCTGTTCGGCTGCGATCTGGTCACCGGTTTTTCCGGGCGCGTCGTTGACAAGCCCGTCGATGAGTCGATGCCGGCGTTCAAGAAGGTATTTGCCCCGCTGGCACGCCGGGCCGCCGACAAGGGCGTCCGCCTGGCGTTCGAAAACTGCCAGATGGGCGGCAACTGGCGGCGCGGCGGCTGGAACATAGCCCACGGCCCCGCCGCCTGGGAGATGATGTTCAACGCCGTGCCGATGGACAATCTCGGCCTGCAGTGGGAGCCTGCCCACCAGCTGGTCGGCCTGATCGACCCGCTGGAGCAGCTTGCAAAGTGGGTGGGCAAGGTCTTCTGCCTGCACGGCAAGGACGCCACCGTCCGCTGGGACATCATCCGCGAGTTCGGCATCCACGGGCCTCGGCAGTACGTCTGGCACCGCACGCCGGGTTTCGGCGACACCAACTGGGCGGACCTCATCACCATCCTGCGGATGGGCGGCTTCGTCGGCAGCATCGACATTGAAGGCTGGCACGACCCCGTCTACCGCGGCGACCTGGAGATGACCGGCCAGGTCCGCGCCCTGAACTACCTCAAGGACTGCCGCGGCGGCGCCTTCGCGCCCAACCCGGCCTGACAGGTCAGCCCGCCGGCAACTTCTGGCCACGAGGCTCGACGCCCAGGGCGCGGAGCAGGACAAGCTCCCCATGGACTTCTAAGCCGCATATTTTCGCCACTTGACACAGCTTGGGTCCGGGGGTATACCGTTACACATAGGCATAGAAATGACACAACTTACAACAACAGCGGCAAATAGAATAGAGAGTCCGAACAATGACAGTGCGGCATCTGTCGTATCCGGATCAATAAGCCGAGTTGAGAAGTTGGATAGTGAGGCCCAAGCACGATGGGCGGACAAACTGCGTGTTGATGACTTGCTCACTCGCGCAATGGTGAGCTTTCAAGCCA
>CAYOBS010000542.1:0-1633 GCA_964402305.1 uncultured Planctomycetaceae bacterium
AACCCGCCGTCGCCAAGGCTCCGGCGGGCAAAGCCCCGTGAACGGGGCTGACAAATAGGTCGCTGCACATGCACCTCGCTTTGCCGAGCATGCCGCTCCGGCGGCCCGACAAACGCACTCTCGCGAGAAACCACCCCACGCCGGGTGGAGTTAAACGCTCGTAAGCACGAAGCAGTCCTTTCAGGAGACGATCTGACAATGCGAAATATGCGTAACCCAACCCACCCGCGACCCTGGTTGAACTTCCTCGGCCGGCCTTTCTGGATGCTGGCAACCCTTGCCTTGGCGACTACCGGATGCGAGACCGCGACGATGACCATCGGGCAGGCGCCTGCCTTGCCGGAGCGGTCCGTCATATTCGTCCGCGTCCCGGGCGCAGGCGGGTCCCAGGCCGGGGCGTGCTGGCAGGACTTCGCCTTCCTTGCGGCCGTGCCCGCGGCGACTGCCCTCAACCCCGGCATGCCGGCCGTGATCGCCTTGGATGAGTCATGCACCGTCACCCGCGAGATCGACGACTACCTGCGCCGCTACAAGCCGACGGCGATGTACTGCCTCGGCTCGCCCGCCCCCAGGGTGTCAACCCAGCCGGCAACGACGCAGCCGGCGGTAGTCCAGCCCGCGCCGCCGCCCCTGCCGCCCAGCAGGCCGTGGACAACCCTGGCGGCCGAGTCGGCCGAGTCCGCGGCATGGACGCTGGCGACGACGTTCTGGCAGTCCGCCGACAAGGCCGTCATCTGCGACGCCAACGACTACGCCTCGGCCCTGACGGCCTCGTCGCTGGCAGCATTGTTGCGGGTGCCGCTGCTGTTCGCGACCGCTGACGGCGTCTCGCTGTCCACCATGAGTTGCCTGAGGCATCTGGGCGTAAA
Organism: uncultured Planctomycetaceae bacterium; assembly: GCA_964402305.1. Lineage (GTDB taxonomy): Bacteria > Planctomycetota > Phycisphaerae > SM23-33 > SM23-33 > JAUWQU01. Next base: position 870 of record CAYOBS010000542.1, read on the forward strand.
GGAAGCCGTCATCGTAGGGCATTCCCCCAAGGCCGCCACGGACCTGAAGGCTGTCGCCGAGAAGGTCGTCGAGCTGGCCGACGCCGCGGCCGTACTGAAAGAAATGAGCATAGTCTACCGCGACGGCACACTAATAGGCGTAAACTACCTGGCCGTCACAAACCCCGACGACCGCGACAAGCTGGTAATCCGCAAGCTGTCGCTGGCGTCGGCGCTTCTTGCGGCCGGGCGGGGAGGCATCGCCGTGCCGCTGGCGTACAAGGCCGTCTGGAAGGCCGGCTTCACCGGCGCCGAGTGCAAGGACGCTACGCCCAAGGGCGCCCCCGCCAGCAAGAAGCCGCTGCACAAGGGCACGGTGAGCGTTGGCGGCAAGGACATTGCCTTCGTCGTAACCAGCGGCCGCGGCGCCAAGGAATATGACCGGGTCAACTTCGACCTCAACGGCAACGGCGAGTTCGGCGATGCCGGCGAAGGCCCATTCCACGCCGCCGACGTCGTCACGCTCGGCGGGGTCAAGTGCTCGATCTCGCTCGGCCAGGAAAACGGCCTGGGCAAGGCGGACATCCGCATCACGACCCCATGCGCCGAGCAGGTCCTGGCCGACCTGAAGGGCCTCTACGCCGCCATGGGCCACGCGCCGAGCCACCTGGCCATAGTCTCCATGCCGGACGGCATCCCGCAGGCCATCGTCCCCGAGGGCGCGGGCGAGGGCTCCGACCGCGACCTGTGCTCGGACTTCCCCTTCACCAACGCCGACGACGATC
>CAYOBS010000543.1:0-1631 GCA_964402305.1 uncultured Planctomycetaceae bacterium
CGGTGTTCTACCCGGAAAAGACGGGCATGAACTACATCACCGTGCGCGGCTTCATCATGCGGGACGCGGCCACCCCGTGGGCGCCGCCCACGGCGGAGCAGATCGGCTTGGTCGGCACGCATTGGAGCAAAGGCTGGATCATCGAGAACAATGTGATCAGCCACTCAGTATGTTCGGGAATCGCGCTGGGCAAATACGGCGACGAGTGGGACAACAAGGCGGGATCTGCCGAAGGCTATGTCGGAACCCTCAATCGCGCCCTGAAGAACGGCTGGAACAAAGAGACCGTCGGCAGCCACATCGTCCGCAACAACCACATCTCCCATTGCGAGCAGACCGGCGTCGTGGGCAGCCTGGGTTGCTCGTTCAGCGTGGTCACCGGCAACACCATCCATGACATCCACGTCCGCCAGTTGTTCGGCGGCGCGGAGATGGCGGGCATCAAGTTCCACGGCGCCATTGACGTCGAGATCAGCCGAAATCACATCTACCGGACGTGCCGGGGGCTCTGGCTGGACTGGATGGCCCAGGGCACGCGTGTGTCCGGAAACCTCTTCCACGATAACCGCGATCAGGATCTGTTTGTCGAGGTGGATCACGGACCGTTCCTGGTGGATAACAACATTTTCCTTTCCCCGATGACACTGCTCGATTGCTCGCAGGGCGGCGCCTATGTCCACAACCTGATCGCCGGCGGCACGAGCATGAATGCTTTCGACGGCCGCATGACACCCTTCCACAAGGCACATTCCACCGAAGTCGCGGGGCTGCACAACAACCCGAGCGGCGATGACCGTTTCTACAACAATCTGTTCGTGCAGCGTGGCGACTTGAGTCCTTACGATGCGGCGAAATTGCCCGTGTGGATGAACGGCAATGTGTTCCTCAAGGGCGCCAAGCCCTCCAAGCATGAAACCGAGCCGCTGCTCAAACCGGACTTCGATCCGGCCATCAAACTGGTCGAGAAGGCGGACGGCTTATACCTCGAACTGACGTTCGACAAGGCCTGGGCCGCCGAACGAACGCGCAAACTGGTGACCACCGATCTGCTCGGCAAGGCGGCCATCCCGAATCTTCCCTATGAAAACCCCGACGGCTCGCCGGTGCGGATTGATACGGACTATTTCGGCAAGAAACGCGGCGAAGCCAACCCTGTGCCCGGCCCGTTCGAGAGTCCCGGCCAGGGCGAGCTCAAACTCAAGGTCTGGTGACAGAAAGCGACAGCCACGAAATGTTTCTGTTGTGCCCGCCGCCGCCGGGACTTGCATAATGGCCCATGGCGGCCCGCAAAAGTCCGCTCACTGACAGCCCGCGGGCCGGACCGCTCGACGCGGGGGCTTTCGAATGCGCGCCTGTCGGAAGTTCAGTTACGCGCCCCGGCGGCAACTCCTGATCGGCGAAGTCCTGAGCTTGCCGAAGGGCGCTAATCGCGGTAAGCTTCTATCCATGCCCAGGAAATATAAGAGCGCCGCCACGTCCGACTTGCCCGCCGCAGCCCTGCGTAGCTTCAGCGAAGCAGGGGAGAAGGCGGGAGCCGCGCCCGGCATGGGCAAGCCCGGCCCCAACGGGGCAGGCAGCGCGGCCTGGGGGCTGCGATGAGCGAGCCGACCAAAAATTTCGAGCAAGGCAAA
>CAYOBS010000544.1:0-1618 GCA_964402305.1 uncultured Planctomycetaceae bacterium
CGGCGGATGTGCAACGCCAGCCCCGCCGCCAAACATGCCGCCGCCAGAACCGCCCAGTATGCCAGGGGCAAGCCGCCGGATCCGGCGGCGCCGGCGGGCGCGCTTTGGGGACCGGTGGCCGGCTCGCAAGGCCGGGCAAAGACCGCCAGGCTGCTTCCGACGGCGCGCTGAGTACACGCGGCGTCATTGACCCCCACCGGCACGTTGACGAGGCGCGGCGCGGGGTCCGCGATGGCCAGCGTGGTAGAACCGCCTCCGTCGAGGCTCAGGGCGTCGGCAACCCCGCGGCCCGCGAGCATTTCCGCCAGTTCCCGCACCGTCATGCCTTCGCTGACGGCCCGCTGCCGCCCGTCCACCACGGCCAGGATGAGGTGCTGATTGGCTGTCAGCCCGATGGCCGTCCGCGGCGCAAGCTGGCGATTCCACGCGCTGTCGGCGACGGTAACCTTGCCGCCGGTCACGATCTGCTCGCTGCCGGAAAGGGCGTTGAAGAGCGTCACGTTCTCACGGGCGGAGCATCCGTTGGGGTCGGCCGCGCTGCGGTGGATGATGGCCGCCCGGCCATTCGGGCCGATGTTCAGCCCGGGGCAGTTGGGCTGTATCGCGTACCGCTTGGGCGGCCTGTTCGTGAACGGAGAGTACACGTCGCCGTCGGAGGCCGCGATGCCCACCAGGCTGGCCGTGCCGGGATCGACCCCAGGCGCCGGCCAGGGCTCGAAGAAGTGCGCGTTGATCGCGACCTGGGCGCGCTGCTGCCTGAGGTACTCAAGGGTGGTCTGCTTTATCGTGTGCAGCGGGCCCCCTCGGGGCGTGAGCCGGAACCGGACCCCCGGCGCGGCCAGGTCGATGTCAACGATGTGCAATCTGATCGGCCTGGGTAGCGTCTCGACGCTGCTGACCAAGGTAACGCCGACGAACGGGTGAGAGACCCTCTCCGACGCGCCGGCCAGGCCTGACGAGGCCGACGACGATGCAGGCGAGGCCGGCGGCAATGCAAATGCGAATGCTAATGCCAATGGAAAGAAGGCCGCCGGCAATGCCCTGAGGGCCTTCATGACCGGCGCACCAGGCACAACCTTCCTGGCGATTCTCGACATGCACGAGAGCCTATGCGGCACCCCCCCCGCCGTCAAGAAGCACCCGCTCCCAGGGATTGCTATCCCTGGGCTTCAGGTGTTTCTTCCCTACCACCTATTTCCTGCTACCTTCCGTTTCTTCTTCTTTGCCCTAAGACCTATGACCTTCCGATTCTTCTTCCTACTCCCTATCTACTAACTACTACTCCCTTCTTCCTAATCCTCTATCCGCAGCTTTATCTCATCGGAGTTGGCCTTGAGTTCCGGGGCGTACATGGCGCCGGCCTTGGTGGGCAGGGCGCTGAACTTGCCGGGAATCTCCGCCCTCATGCGGTAGCTGACGCTGTGCTTGCCGCGGGCAAGCGCTCGGACGAAGAAGCACACGCGCTCGTCGCGGAGTTCCATGTAGGCGCCCATGTCGTTGCCGTTGTATCCGCTGCGGACCTCCACCGGCTCGAACCCGGCCGCCTTCATGTCCTCGAACATTATGTACTCGTAGTCGTTCTTGCTGTCGATCTCCAGTTCGATCTCCACCAGGTCGC
>CAYOBS010000545.1:0-1618 GCA_964402305.1 uncultured Planctomycetaceae bacterium
CCTGCCGGCAGGCAGGTCCTAAGCACTAAACCCTAAATCCTAAACAAATTCAAAACCTGCCTGCCGGCAGGCAGGTACTAATGACCGAATGTCCTAAACAAGACGGCCGGATGTGAATTGATCGTTTCGGTCATTTGAGATTTGGTCATTCGTGCTTGTTTAGAATTTAGGATTTAGGATTTCGGATTTAGGATTTAGGACCTGCCTGCCGGCAGGCAGGTTTCGGATTTCGGAATAACTGAATAAGGCCAGGTATTCCTTCGCGACCCCCAAGGGCCGCCCTGGGCCCAAGGCCCGAGGGGATGCCGTACGGGAAAAACGTGTCTAATTGACCTGCTCCGAGAGGTGCCTCCCTCTCTGACGACACAATGACCCTGTGCGGCTCCCCTCGGGCCTTGGGCCCAGGGCGGCCGTTGCCGGCTCGCCCTTGTTGTTTTCGAAAAGAAGGTGGTAGGTAGTAGGGGTCAGGCGGCAGCCATCGTCTTCGTCCTCGTCCTCGTTCTCGTCCTCGTTCTCGTCGTGGTCGTCGCGGCTTGTACTATCGTCGTTCATTGGGGCTCTTGTTTCTTGGATTCCCTTGCCGGCCCCGGCCGGACTGCTACCGGATCGGTGTGGCAAGCACCTCCGGCATGAGCACCAGCAGCGTCTCGAACTCCACGCCTTCGCGCTTGTGGGTCAGGAAGTGATATCCCACCGTCGACGGGTTCCTGGCGTTGGCGCCCGGCCCGATCACGATGAAGCCCTTTGGCGGGACCATCAGTTGGAACGTCAGGTCGCTGAAGCTGTAGGTCTCGGGCTGGCTGACCATCTGCGGCCCCAGGGGGGACATCACGAACCTGGTCAGGCGGGCCGTGGAACGCACCTGCGGCACGGCGGTCAACATCACCTTGGACAGGTCATCCTCGTCCAGGGTGCATGCGACGGCCAGCAGGTAATCGCCAACGGGGTAGTCCTGCCCGCGCAGGGTCCGGTCGTCGCGGAAGGTGAAGATGGTGGCCTCGTCCTGGCGCTCCCGCAGGATGATCTGGAGGGGGTCGTTTGGCATTGCAGCCAGGACGCTCTGACTGGGCACCTGCCCGGTCATACGCTTGAAGACCGCGGCAAGGTCAGGCCAGGCGCCATCGCGGCCTAGACCCACGCGAATGCCGTTGCGGCCAAGGCTTGCGGAACGGATCGTGCTGATAGGCTCTTCGTCCAGGTAGCTCCAGACTTCCTCCGAGCCGCTGGCGGTGCCGACGGGCACCTCTATGGCTGTCATGCGGATCCTGACGACCAGCCTGAACTGCTTTGCCTTTGCCGCCCCGCCGGCAGGGTCGGCCTGGCTGGCGGAGTGCCCGACGGCGCGAGGCATAGTCGTCGGCGACGGCGGAATCACCGGCGCACCGGAACTGCCGGCGCCAGACAGTCCGGGCTCGCATCCCAGCAGGCCCGCCGCGGACGCCGATATCAATAACCAGGACAATCGCCTCTTCATATTCCGTGCCGGCTTGGGGCTTGGAATTGGTCGTGCATGACAAACCCCCATGCTACCGCCTGGCGCCGGGTATGTCAATCAGTGCATGCGCACCTTGGCCGCCGCGGCGAATCCTGCCTTGGCGGCCTGGCACGTCAGGGTTAT
>CAYOBS010000546.1:0-1603 GCA_964402305.1 uncultured Planctomycetaceae bacterium
TGAGCCACGAGATCAGCACGCCGATGACGGCGATCCTGGGACTCGCCGAGATGCTGAACAACTCCAGCGAGGGCTGCACGACGTGCCCCGAACACCAGACCTGCCCCACGCGCGTCCAGAACAAGGAAAGCATCCAGGTCATCCAGCGCAACGGCGAGCACCTGCTGGCGCTGATCAACGACGTCCTGGACCTCTCGAAGGTCGAGGCCGGCAGGATGGCCTTGGAGAGCGTCGCGCTAAGCCCCGTGCAGTTCGTGGAAGAGGTGGTCTCCCTCATGCGCGTCCGCGCGGCCGACAAGGGCCTTGACCTTCAGGCCCGCTACGAATTCCCCCTGCCCGAGACCATCACGAGCGACCCCGCCAGGGTCCGCCAGGTGCTCATGAACCTCATCGGCAACGCCGTGAAGTTCACCTCGGCCGGGCGCGTGAGGATTGGTGTCCGATGCAGCCGGGATGCCGCCGGCGGCGACGCGGTGACGATGGGCTTCGAGGTTGTCGATACGGGCATCGGCATGACCGACGAGCAGATGCGCGGGCTGTTCCAGCCCTTCGTCCAGGCCGACTCATCCACCACGCGAAGGTATGGCGGCACGGGCCTGGGGCTGTCCATCAGCAAACGCCTGGCCGAGGCGCTCGGCGGCGACATCCAAGTCAAGAGCACCCCCGGCCAGGGCAGCACGTTCACCTTCACGATGGAGGCCGGCCTGCCCGCGCCGGTCCGCATGCTCAACAACCTTTGCGACGCGGGCGAGAGGACGCCGAGCCGCAAGCAGCCGGCCTTGCCGGCCCCCAGACTCACCGGCCGGCTCCTGCTGGCCGAGGACGGCCCGGACAACCAGTTGCTGATCTCCACCGTCATCCGCAGGGCCGGGGCGGAGGTGGACCTGGCCGTCAACGGCCTGGTGGCCGTGGAGATGGCCCTGGCGGCGCGTTTGGCCGGCGCGGGCTACGACGTGATCCTCATGGACATGCAGATGCCGGAGATGGACGGCTACGAGGCAACGCGCAAGCTTCGCCTGGCGGGCTACACGGGCGCCATAATCGCCCTGACGGCCCATGCCATGGCCGAGGACCGCGCCAAGTGCATCGACGCCGGGTGCGACGACTACGCCACGAAGCCCATCGACCGCCTGGGACTGCTGACGACCCTGGCCAGGCTGATGGGCAGTTCCCCGGCCGCCGCGGAGCCGGAGCCTGCCGTGACCCAGCCGGCCCAGGCCCCGGCCCAGGCGGATGGCGGGGCGATCAGGTCGCAATTCGCGGATGACCCGGAAATGTCGGAGTTGATCGAGGCGTTCGTTGCCAGGCTGCCGGAGACGGCTGACGCAATGGCCGAGGCGATGGCCAACAACTGCTTTGACGAACTGCGTCGGCTGGCGCACCAGTTGAAAGGCTCGGGCGGTGGATACGGCTATCCGTCTCTGACAGAACAGGCCCGCAAGCTGGAGGACTCCGCATGCGCCGCCGACGGCGAGGCGGCCAGGCTGACTTTGGGCGAACTACAGGCGACGATCCATGCCACAGTTGCCGGCCGGGATGCCGCGGCTGCCATGAAAGAAGGTAGTAGGGAGTAGGGAGTAGGGAGTAGGGAGTAGGGAGTAGG
>CAYOBS010000547.1:0-1601 GCA_964402305.1 uncultured Planctomycetaceae bacterium
TTCTCGTCGGTCAGCAGGAAGCGGTTCTGCTCGGTCAGGAAGAAGCCCGGCGCGACGGCGTTGACGCGGATGGACTTCGAGTGGTTCAAGGCCATGTACGTCGCCAGCCATTCGGTGAAGTTGCTGATCGCCGCCTTGGCGGCCGAGTAGCCCACCACGCGAGTCAGCGGGTGAAATGCGCTCATCGAGGAGATGTTGATGATGACGCCCTGGCCGGCCTGGGCCATGGCCTTGCCGAAGATCTGGCAGGGCAGCATCGTGCCGATGCAGTTGAGCTCGAAGACCCATCGCAGCGCGTCGGCGGGCAGGTCGAAGAACGTCGTCGGCGGGGCGCACGTGGCCTCCTTCTTGTTGCCGCCGGCGCCGTTGATGAGCACGTCGACGCGGCCGAAGGCTTTTACCGCCAGGCCGTGGGCAGCCTCGACGGACTCCTTCTTCAGGACGTTGACCTCGATCGGGATCGCCATCCCGCCATCGGCCCGTATCTGCTTGCAGAACTCGCCGGCGCGGGCGGTGTCGAGGTCCATCACGGCCAGCTTTGCCCCGCGGGCCGCGAGGGCCTTGCACATGGCCTGGCCCAGCACGCCGGCCCCGCCGGTGATCGCCACGCACTTGCCGTCAACGCTGAAGAGACTGTCGGTCACTGTCGCTGCCTTTCTGAGAAAAAAGGAAGTAGTAGTCAGTAGTTAGGAAGTAGGAAGACAACATCGGAGGCCCAGGAACCTGTCGGCCAGGGATAGCAATACCTGGGATGGCAACCGGTGTTTCTCATATCTTTGCGTGATTCGAAGGAACTTATCCGGCGCAGCACCCAATTCCTCCGCCGGCTTCTTTTCCTACTTACTATCTACTGACTACTACTCCCTTCTTCTGTCCCTGCGTTCTCTGCGACCTCTGCGCGAGATCTTCTTCTTTTTCTTCTTTCCGCCTACTTGGGCGCAGGCGCGGCTGTCGCCGTGGCGGCGGACTTGTCATCCGGCACGCCCATGCCGCGCAGACCCGCCAGGGCCATGATCGCGTTGCCAAGCGGCTTCATGTGTACGCCGTCGCCGGTCAGCCAATTGCCCTTGACGTCGGCGGGCTTCTTCGCAAGGGCGTCGAGGAACATCTGGTGGAGGTCGACGAAGCCGCACTTCTTGGCGGCTGCGATCTCCTTCATCGCGTTGACGTAGAGCGCCAGGCGCTTCTGTCCCTCGTCCTGGGGGTCTTCCTTGATGATGGTCGGCGCGAGCAGGACCACCTTGATCCCGGCGGCCTGGGCCTGGTCGATCATCTTGCCCACGTTTTCCTTGTAGGCTGCCAGCACGTTGGGGTCGTGGGGCTGGCCGAGGCGGTGCCAGACGTCGTTGATGCCGATGTTGAGCGTCAGCAGGGCGGGCTTCTTCTGGAGCACATCCTTGTCGAACCGCTTGATGCAGTCCTCGGCCTTGTTGCCGCTGACGCCGGCGTTGATGATCTTGGGCAGCTCGAGGTCCGGGTACTGCTGGGCGAAAAACGCGTCCATGTCGCGGAGATATCCGCCGCCCGCGGTGATGGAGTCGCCCATGCAGATTATCTGGTCGCCGCTCTTGAGCAGCAGTTCCTTGGGCGCGTCCTTGGCC
>CAYOBS010000548.1:0-1144 GCA_964402305.1 uncultured Planctomycetaceae bacterium
GCAATCCGCAATCCGCAATTGGGTTGCGGGCGAAGCCCGCGCCAAGCTCTCTGCGTTGATATCTTCTTCTTTTGGGTTGCGGCCGATGGTCGCCCTGCGTTCTCTGCGATGAAACTCACCTCACGCGGTAAAGCGTTGCGCCGGGGTAGTAGAAGCCGAGAATCCGCTCGGCTGACCAGCCCTTGACGGCTTTGCTCTGGGCGCCCCATTGACACAGGCCGACGCCGTGGCCGAAGCCCCGGCCGTCGGTGAACTCGATCGCGTCGCCGCCGTCCACCATGCGGCAGTTCATCGAGTTGAGGCGTTTTGCGGCGGCAGGACCATCCGAGAGCAGCGCCAAGCGGATGTCCTCCGCGCGGAGGCGCACCGGCAAGCCGTCGCCGACGACGTCCACCCACACGGCCCGGCCGTAGGAGGTGGCGGTGACCACGTCGATGCGGTCGAGGCGTGTCAGCCGGCGGGCTGCATCGTACCGTGCGCCCAGTGCGCGGAGGATGTCGGCCTTTCGTATTCGCACGCCCGGCCAGCGGTATCGGGGGCAGGCGGCGCAGTCGTTGCATATCTGCCCGCCTTCCAGCGGCTGGATTCGCTGGGCGTTTCGGATCACGTACGCGCCGTTGACCAGGCCGCCGCAGGAGGCGGAATACTGGGCCAGGAAGATCCGCTCCTGGCCTTTTGGCCCGTAGGCGAGCACCACGCCGCGGGTGGCGTTGACGGCAGCCCAGCTCTTGGCCGTCTCGGCTGAGTGCCCGCCGTAGCACTGCGAGGCCTGGTTGTCGCCGAGGTCATACTCGCTGCCGCGGCCTGTGGTGACGGTGTTGTAGATCGCGAAGGTTCGCGCGGCGACGGCAAGGGCCTCGTACGTGGCCGGGGCCCAGTCGGGGTAAAGCTCCTTGGACAGCACGCCGGCGAGGTAGCATTCCAATTCCAGTTGGTTGACGGCCAGGAAGGTATCGCCCTTGTCGCTCAGCAGGCGAAGGCTGCCGCGATAGGTCTTGCCGCCCAGGCGGACCATCGCCCCGGCCGACGGCGCCAGCACCGCCTCTCGCCCGGCTATGCGTTGCGAGCCGATCTGCCAGTTGCCGCCGCGGTAGCGCACGGTGACGGCGGGCATTGCCGTGGCGGACTGTGCGACGACTTTCCC
>CAYOBS010000548.1:1154-1600 GCA_964402305.1 uncultured Planctomycetaceae bacterium
ACTTTCCCATCGACCGTCAGGCGGTATTCGCCGGTGGTGGAAATCTCCGCCTCGCTTGCGGCGGGCGAGGTCAGAAGGACGCGAACCCCCGGCGCGCCGGGGCTTGGCGCGGGCGCCTGGGCCTGCGAGGGAGTTGACGGCGAGGTGTCCTCTATCTTCATCTTCGTTTCGTTGCAGCGGCACAGCAGGACGACCGCCACGGCGGCGGCGATAAGCAGGCAGGGCACTCTCAGCAGGCGCAGGCCGCTTTGGGCTCGCGGGGCGGGGGCCGCAACTTGCGGCGTCGTGGCCGGGGCGGCGGCGGGGACCTGGACAATTTCGGCCGAGGCGTTGGCCTGCTCCGCGCTCTGGTCGATTTCGGCAGCGATGGTGGGCTGGTTAGTCTGCTGCTCGTCGGCTCGCGAAGCAGCCGGGTTACTTATCCCGGTACTTGGCTGGATGTCTTT
>CAYOBS010000549.1:0-1589 GCA_964402305.1 uncultured Planctomycetaceae bacterium
CATGCGCATCATCTTCACGTAAAGCTCCTGCCGCCGCGGCGAGTCGTCCATCGTTCGGGCCTGCTCGTAGAGCCGGTCGAACTCGGGATTGGAGTAGTTGGTGTCGTTGGTCCCCTTGGCGATGTTCGGCGAGTAGAACAGTTGCAGGAAGTTCTCGCTGTCCGGGTAGTCGCTGTGCCAGCCCGAGAGGTACGTCTGCACGGCCTTGTTGTGGATCTTGTTGAGCAGCACGGGAAAGTCGCTGTAGGCGACGTCCACCTTCACGCCCAGCCGGGCGAACTGCTGCTGGGTGAACTCGCCGAGCCTCACCGAGGACTGGCTCGTGCCGCCGATGTCCAGCTTTATCGCGGGGATCTCGCCGTTTACCAGCAGGCCCTTGGCAGCCAGCTCTTGCCTGGCCTCATCGAGCCTGGCCCTGGCGGCCTGGAGGTCGAAGCGGTAGTACGGCCCCGGACCCGCCTCCTGCCAGCCCGGCATCGAGCGCGGGATGATCGTGGTCGCGCGCACGCCCCGGCCGTTGTAGAGGATCTTGATCTCGTTCTCGACGTCGTAGCCCAGGCAAAGCCCCTGGCGAAGGGACTTGGACGCCCCGACAACCTTGTCCCGCATGTTGAACGCGAGCCATTGGATCACGGGCAGCTCGTACTTGATCAGGCGGATGCCCTTTTGTCGCCACGTCTCGGCCAGGTCGCGGTCGGGGTTGATGACGAACTCGAACGCCTCCCGCGGTATGCCCGATATGTCCGTCTGCCGGGACAGGAATCGCATCCACGCGGGGTAGTCCTCGGCCACGAAGTCCATTTGCAGCACGTCGGCGAAAGGCACGCGTTTGCCGGCGTCGTCGAGAAGCCCGTCGGCCTTGTCCTGGGCCGAGCCTTCGGACGGGTAGAAGTCCGGGCGGAACTCCGGGTTGCGGGTCTGGACGATGCGCTGCTTCCGCTCGAAGATCGACATAAGGTACGGCCCGGTTCCGACGCACTGCTGAGCCTCGCGGAACTCGGTGCGCCGCTTCTCGACGGGGATGGGTCTTCGCCCGCCCTGGGCGTCGTCCTCCGTGCCCAGCCAGTAGTCGACAGCCTCGCGAGGTATGGGGGCGTAGACGGACATCGCCAGCACGTACGGCAACTGCGGGTAAGGCGCCCGAAGGACTATCCTGAGCGTGTCGGCGTCCGGCGCGGCCAGCCCGGCCACGGGCAAATCGTAGCGGGAGAAGTCCCCGATCTTGCAGTTCCGGCTCCGGCCGCGCCATTCGTCAAGCCCCTCGATCCGCTGCGACAGGAACGCCCACGACAGGCCGGAGTTGATGTGGTAGTCGGCGCATCGCTTCATGGCCAGGATGAAGTCGCCGGCCTGGACGCGGCGGGTCTTGGGCCGCGTCTTGCCGCCGAATTGCTCCGTGCCGAAGCACGGGTTGCGGTGGTACATGACGTCGGGGCGAAGCCTGATAGTGTAAACAAGCCCGTCGGGCGAGACCTCCGGCATGGCGGCGGCGAGCTGCGGGATCACCTTCGCCGGCCGAAGCAGGTAGTGGTAGGTGTAAAGCCCCTCGAAGACGTTTGCCTGGATGAACGCCGAGCCGGTGTCGCCGC
>CAYOBS010000550.1:0-1582 GCA_964402305.1 uncultured Planctomycetaceae bacterium
CTCTTACCATCACTCTTACCATTGTTGACCATGCGACACGCTCCTTCTTTGCCCGGGTTTTGGCCTTCGGGTCATTCTTCGGGTCTCCAGATCGCCAAATCCGTGCCTGTCCGACCTGTGGAACGGCAGGCCATGGCGGCGGGCACATTGCCCGCGTCCTGAAATGTTATACACGTCGTCGGGGAAAACCCAGAAAAATCGGTCGCACCGTTGTTTCCAGGCGGCGATATGCCGGCCGATCCGGGTTGGACTTGAGTGCCGGTGAACGGGTATCATTGCGTCGGCAGCCCTGGCCGGGAGGTGACGAGAAGACATGCGAGTGTTGATCATAGAAGATGAGCACCGGCTCGCGCGCAACATAGCGACGGTGCTCGGCGAGCAGGCGTCCTTTGCCGTGGACATATCCGCCGACGGCGAGGATGGTCTGCACATGGCGATGACCAACCCGTACGATCTGATCATTCTGGACCTGATGCTTCCGAAGATCGGCGGCCGGGAGATTCTCCGGCGGCTTCGTCAGGCGGGCAAGAGCGTGGCGGTTCTGGTTCTCACGGCCCGCGACGCCAGGGGCGACGTGGTCGAGGGTCTCGACGCCGGCGCGGACGACTACGTCACCAAGCCGTTCGACATGGGCGAGCTTGTCGCCCGCTGCAAGTCGCTGGTCCGCCGCGCGTACGACAGGCCAAGCCCGGAAATCCGCGTCGGCGAGTTGGTGGTCAACACCGCCGCCCGGCGCGTGATGTGCGGCGGCAAGGCAATCACCCTGCCGGCGATGGAGTACAGGCTGCTGGAGTACCTGGCGCTTCGCGGCGGGCAGGTGGTCAGCAAGGAGGAGATCCTGGATCGGCTCTACGACTTCGAGAGCGAGAAGTTTTCCAACGTGGTGGAGGTATACATTTTCTCACTGCGGCGCAAGCTGTCGGCGCACGGGGGCGGGCCGGTCATACACACCATGCGCGGGCAGGGCTACATGCTGGAGGATGTCTCGCGTTGAACCCCGTTCCCCTCAAGTGGCGGATCAGCCTGCTGGTGGCGCTGGTGCTGGTGGCGGCGACGGCGGTGGTCTGCTCAGTGGCGTACTACGAGCTGGGCGAGTCGCTGCGCGGGAACATTGAAAACACGCTGAGGGCGATGGTCGGCGGCGTGCTGGCGTCGATGGACGACCCCCGTGGCTCATCGGTGACCGAGCGGGAGATCCGCGACATCACCGGCAATGCCGCACTCGGGCGGGCCGGCCGGTACCGCGTGTGGATGGATGGGTCGGACAAGGACCTCTACGCATCGTCACCGCGCGGGGCCGCTGACAGGGCGTGGTTGTGGCAGCTCGAGGCCATCAGCCCGCCGGAGCCGGGGCAGACGGTTTTCTTCGATGCCGGGCGCGATGGGCGGGAGTACCGCGTCGCCTGGTCGCGCCAACGCCACGACGGGGCAATGGTCAACGTGCTGGTGGCGCTGTCCAGCGCGCGAGTGCGCCACGAGATGCGCGAGTTCCTCAAGGTGCTGCTGATAGTTGCCTCTGCCGTCACGGCCGGGGCGGTGGCCCTGGGCGTGATGATCGTCCTGTGGTCGCTGCGGCCCGTGG
>CAYOBS010000551.1:0-1575 GCA_964402305.1 uncultured Planctomycetaceae bacterium
GGCGGGGGGTTCCGTCTATTTGGCCTCTTCCGGGTCGGCTTGCTTGCCCTGCACTCGCGCGACCCCGGGCGGAAGATCCCCGCCGTCGGCTATCGCCTTTCCGTCCATGCTCACATTCGAGGCGTCCTCCAGGCCGACCGCGGGCCTGCCGTCCGCGGCGGCCGTCGTGAGGGCCATGTCACTGATGGAAAGGCCTCGCACGTGCCAGAAGTAGAACCCGTAAGCCGGCAGGCGTCTGGCGAACATCTTGCATTCGGGGTAGGCGCCCGCTTTTTCGCCAAAGCTCCTGAGGCTGTCGGTCGCCAGGCCGTTGCCGGGGAACTTGATGCGGATGTCTCGCAACGTGAGGCTCTCTATGGGATGGCCTTTGAGGCCCGCAACCGCGCAGCCCATCGCGTTGGTGTTCGAAGCCCTGATCCCGCTGATCGTCACGTTCCGCAGGACCCCGACGCCGGGCCTCGGCGCGTCCTGCTTGTACGGTCGCCCGCGGTCGCCCAGCCGGATGAATATGGGCACCATCGTTCCCTCGATCTCGATGTCGGAAACATTGACCTGGTCCATGGTCCCGCCGTCGACAATCTCCAGAGCCACGCCGGCGAGGCCTATGTTCCGGACGCGGAAGCGGCCCGCGCTCGAAGGAGCCTTGACCGTGCAGTGAGAGATGGTCACGTTCTTAAAGCCCCCTACGGACTCGGTGCCGCACTTGATCGCGTTGCCCTGGCTGGCGGCGGTGCAATTGCGGATGGTAACGTCCTGGCAGGCGCGCGGCGAGGTGCTCTTGAGGCAGATGGCGTCATCGCCGGAATCGATGACGCAGCCTTCGACGAGCACCTTTCGGCAGGAGTCTATGTCCAACCCGTCATTGTTCGCGTTGCAGTGGCTCCACACCGTAATGTTGCGGATCGTCACGCCGTCGCACGCCAGGTAATGCTGCATCCACATGGCGGAGTTCCTCAGCTTGAGGTCTTCGACGGTAACGTTGGTGCAGCGGACGAGGCGGATTCCGTAGGGCCGCAGCTTGAAGGACCGGGTAACTTCGAAACTCGCCCCCTGTCCGTCAAACACGCCTTTGCCCTTTATGGCGATGTCGGTAAGCTCCTCGCCGTAGATCACGCTCCTCTCGGTGTAGTTGTCGGTGTAGGATCGATAGGCCGGCCTGGTAACCGGATAGTCCTTGAGATCCTTGCTCCCCAGCAGCGTGCTGCCTTCGGCGATCTCAAGCGTAACTTTGCTCTTCATGAAAACCGTGCCCGAGAGGAACTGGCCGCCCGACAGCCGGACCGTGCCCCCGCCTTGGGCGGAGCACTCGTCAATCGCCTTCTGTATCGCGGCGGTGCAGAGGGTCTTGCCGTCAGCCTTTGCGCCATAGTCCGTGGGGTCATACACGTGCTGGGACGACGGCGTCGCCGCCGGCGCCGACGCGGTAACCGTCGCGAGGATTGAGATGATCAGGATGTTCTTCATGACACTCCATACTCCGGGATTTTCTGGATGGACCGTAGCCGACGACCGTGGCCGACGACCGTCGCCGACCTTCCTGGCGATCTTATCACCGATCGTGGGATCGACAAGCGT
>CAYOBS010000552.1:0-1563 GCA_964402305.1 uncultured Planctomycetaceae bacterium
CACCGGGGCGAGCGTTTCGCGCGGGGCGACGCCCTGCCGCTCGACGATGCGTCCAACCCGTCGGACCAGCTTCCCTCGACGACCATTATGAACGCCCCCCCGCGAAGTTCGGCGAGTTTTTCCAGGTTGACCTCGAGCTCGAGGTCGTAGCTGCCTTCATATCGCCCCGCCCGGCGGTGCGTGGCCTGGCCGCCGTGGAGGTTGGCCTGGTAGACCTGCGTGGCAGCCAGGCGCCAGTTCAAGCCCAGGTTTCCAAACTTCAACCCGTACCCGCAGAAGCCGTCCGTCAACGACTCGCGGGAGCCCATGGCCTCCAGCCAGTTGGCCGCGGGGGCCGGGGCGTTTGGCTCCTGGCCGCCGGCAGCGGCGCCGGCCAGGCACAGGCCGGCCAGAAGGGCCGGCGGAATCATTCGCATCGACAAGGTTCTTGTTCTTGTGAAATACATTGGATTCGGCCTTTTGGGGCTGCCCTGGCGATCCAGCCCATCCGACCCCCATGGCCTGAGAGGCAAGGACCACCGCTGCGCATACGTTATGCTGGAAAATTATTACGGGATGCGGATCCGCCCGTCAAGAGTAAAAATCGGCAGGAACGAAGAAAAAACGAGCGTGAAACGGGGAAGGACAATGCCGAGGCGAGTCCGCAATCGCAGGCCGCGCCCTGGCGCCGGACGGCGGCCTGGGCGGTCGCGGCCTCTTTGGCGAACCAAAGCTCGACCGGTCCCGCGGCCGGCCTGGCCTGAAAACGCCCGGACGCGCACAGACAAGTTGTTCACTGCCCTGTTAGCTTAGTCCCGCATCAGAAGATCGACAGCCCGCGAGATGTCGGCCATCGAGCGCACCCTTTCGAACAGGGGCGTGCCCTTCTCGGCGCGCTTGGCGTAGCGATCGAGATTGGCGTCCTTGATCCGCTGGCTTTCCTCGTCGTACTCTTCCTCGGGCGTAAACCGGCTTGGACGAAATGCACGCATACTGCGCCTCCATATCCACAACCAGGTTCCCTCCAAGGAACGCTTGGATGTGTCGCCGGACCTCCTGTCCGCTGATAATGCGATGTGCTGACTGCCATGCGACGTGCTGACTGCTATTATGCAACCTCACGCGTTTTTTGACAAGTCAAAAAATCGCGTTTGCCGGGACAATTTCATGGCTGCCCGGAACGCGGCGTGGCGACGGTCATCTCGCACTCGGCCGCGATGTCCAGAAACTCCTGGCGCGCCAGCTCGCCCATCTGCTTGCCGCGTGCCTGGAGCTTCTCGTCAAACCTGATGCACTTGTCCTGCATGACCTCGTGGGTCTCCCGCGACCCGCCAAACAGATGGAAGTTCTCGCCGCGAGTGACGCGGGTGTGCCCGTCCTGATTGTCCAGGCCCAAACCCAACAATATCGCCTTGCCGCGCGATGCTTCCAAGACCGGCTCCATAAAGCGGAGATGCTCACTCAACACCTGTATTGTATACAAGTCGCTCTCCGCTAAAAAAGTCAATTTCGCGTTTTGGCGGGCGTTTGTGAGCGACCTGAGTTTCTGGCACGAGCGAATGTCTGATTCGACTCCAATGTCGT
>CAYOBS010000553.1:0-1553 GCA_964402305.1 uncultured Planctomycetaceae bacterium
CGCCAACCCCGCCGCCTTGACGCGCTTCAAACCCCTGACCCGGCCGGAAAACTGAGAGCCCCGAAAGAATGAAGAGAAGGCATCAGACTTTCCGCCTGCGGCGGACTTCAGGCTTCAGATTTCAGACTTCAGGCTTCAGACTTCAGACTTCAGATTTCAGATTTCAGATTTCCCCAAGGGCCTGCCGCGAAAAATCGTGATATTCACGACATCCTCTTGCTCCACCCGAACATTGCCCGTATATTTCGGATGTGAAAACTCGGCTGGATGAAGGTTGACGCATGGGCATCGACGAACAGACAATTCAGGAGATCGTGCAGCGAATCCTGACCGCGGCCAGGCCGGACAAGATCATTCTCTTCGGCTCGGCCGCCACCGGCCAGATGACCCGCGACAGCGACGTGGACCTGCTCATTGTCGAACCGGACACCAGCGACCAGCGAAACGAGTATGTCCGCATCATCAAGGCGCTGTGGGACATCCGCTACCCGTTTGATGTGCTCTTCATCGACACGCGGTGGTTCGAGGAGAGCAAGGACATTATCGGCGGCATCGCCTACCCTGCCAACAAGTACGGAAAGGTGATCTATGAAGCCGCCTGAGCCGGCCAGGACGCGAATCGTCGGCGAGTGGCTTCGCAAGGCCGAAGCCGATCTGGGAGTTGCTCAGCGGCTGCTTGGGGACGATGATCCGTTTCTGAATGCCGTCACGTTTCACAGTCAGCAGGCCGCGGAGAAATACATCAAGGCCTTGCTCACGTGCTGGGACATCGAGTTTCCCAAGACCCACGTATTGGCCAATCTGATCGGGCTGGTGGAAACTCGAGATGCCGCACTTGCAAAGTCGCTTATGGATGCCGTGGTCCTCACGCCATACGGCGTGGAACAGCGATATCCCGGAGATCGCCCCGACGCCTCGCCGGCCGAGGCCAGCGAAGCGGTCCGCCTGGCCCGGAAAGTCCGCGATGCCATCAGGCCCCGACTACAATCCCAATGAAACGCCTGGCCGCTCCCCCCGTAAGGGGCCCCAAGGGCCGGCCGCGAAATAATCGTGACATTCGCGACAGCCTCTTGCTCAACCCGAACATTTCTCGTATAGTCTTATTCGTTGCGGGGCAGTTCAAACGACTTTGAGTGCGCAAGCCGCAAGAAAGCCCAGATGTTGTGACACGGCGTGGACTGGGAGAATGCTCGGAAATAGGTGAGTGGCCATAGTTTCTCGGAGAAATGCCTCAAGGCCTTGCTCACGTGCTGGGAAATCGAGTTTCCCAAGACCCCAACAAAGGAGCAACGAACATGAGATGCGCACTGTTTCTGCTGATGGCCGGGATGGTCTGTTTGGTTTCTTGGGGCTCGCCCGCGTGGACGGCCGAGGCGCAGGATCCGGCGGATGAACTTCGCGCCCTGCGCGCTGAGAACACAATGCTCAAAACGACCATCACGAATCTGCGTGCGGAAATTGTAAAGCTCAAGGCAGAAATCAAGCGGTTGCAAGAACCACCCAAAGAGATAGACGCCAACGCCAGTAAACCAAGCGACACGCAATCTACCATG
>CAYOBS010000554.1:0-1549 GCA_964402305.1 uncultured Planctomycetaceae bacterium
GAGCAACATCGGAGTCAGCCGCGCCAGAAGCGCCAAGGCAAGCAAGGCCGAGCTGTCCGCGCCGGGGCCGCCCGCGAAAAACAGGACGTACATGCTCTCCACAAGCCCCAGCCCGCCGATGCTGACGGGAATGGCGGCGAGAATGTAGATTACCGGCACGAAGAGGAAGTAGAGCGCAATGCCGATGGGCAACTCAAGGGCCAGGCCCAGGCAGGCGATGCCACCCGCCAGCAGCAGATGCACACCGAGCGTCATTGCGCCGACGACAGCCGCGGCCCTTGGGCAGCGCGGCAGACCCTGAAGTGTGGCAATGGCCAGGCGGAAGTTCTACGCCCTCGGCAGGCGGGCTATGAGATGCTCCAGCCCCGCCAGCCGCCCGATGCGCCGGCTGAAGAGCACCAGGCCGGCAACGATTACGACCGCAAGGGTTGCGACTATCGCCCCGGCCGCCCTGTGGGTCTGCTCGCTGCGCCAGGTCGCCAGCGCCAGCACCCCGGCCAGCGCAGCCATGCCCGCCAGGCCGACGAAGCGGTCAAGCAGGACCGTCGCCACCGCCACCGTCCGGGCGCGGGTGCGGCGGGTGACCAGGTACGCGCGGACCACGTCGCCACCGGTCGATCCGGGCAGGAAAAAGTTGAAGAAGTGCCCCACGTACATCAGCCGGATCGTTGTCCAGAGGCCCACGCCCAGCGACTCGCGGCGCATCAGGTACCACCAGCGGACGCCCATGAGGGTAAGCTGCCCGGCAAGGATGGCCGCGGCGAGGATGAAATAGGCCGGGCGAATCCGGCCCAGCACCCGCGACATGCCGGGGTGAACCGCCAGCCCGCCGGCGTCGCGGAACTCGGCAGTTCCGCCCGCGGCCTGGAACTCGGCCGCGGGATGCCAGGCCGCCTCCCGGCCCGGCAAGGCCACGAAAACCTGCCCGCTGCGCTGCTCCAGCGCGCGCAGGCGCCGCCCATCGCGGTCGACGACGTAGTCGTGCCACGACACGCCGGAAATAACCCACCAGACCAGCCCGGCCGTCACGGCCAGCTTGGCCCCAAACGCCGCCGCTTTGCCAACGCGCATAACCACCGTCGTGTTCTCCCGGGCTCCAAAGCGAAGAACGCCGGTGAGTGTACCGGCGTCACTCCAGAAGGCCCATCATCCTTATATCGGCTGTTGGGGAGATTCGCAGCATAGATCGGGAATCGTGCGCCCTGCGCCCTGGAACCTGCCGACAAACAAGCAGGCTCAATGGCTATAGGCCCTATAGGCCATATGGGACCTATATGTCCTATGTGTCATATGGGACCTATGAATCTTCTGCGCACCGCGGAAGTTGGAGTTGCCGTGGGGCCGTGGGGAAGCTACTTCGCCGGAGCGGTCGTCGGCGGGGTGGTAAGCTTGAGCTTGCCCTGGCTGACCAATTCGTCGCGCCGAGCGATGAGGGCCTTGGCGCGGTCCATGGAGGACATGGAGGCAAGCTGCTTTCGCTCTTGGGGGGTGAACGTGGCCACGACGGCCCGGACCCAGTCGGCCCGGACCCGGTATTCCTCTCGCTTCT
>CAYOBS010000555.1:0-1548 GCA_964402305.1 uncultured Planctomycetaceae bacterium
GGGTTCGAGTCCCCTTGGGGGTATCTGCCACAACCCTTTGCAATCGCAAGGGGTTGTTTTTTTTGCGCCCCGTCGCATCTCCTTGGCCGGCGGCATATCTCCCAAGCCCCGCCGCCGGCGGCGCCTTTGAAACCATGCCACCGGCCAGGGCCATTGAAGGCCCGACGGGCCGACAGTGTTTAATCCCATGAAAGGCTGCCCGTTGGCAAGACCTTCTTGCTTTTACTTTTCCTTGTTCCCGGCCTGCCTGCCGGCAGGCAGGTTCCGCCGTTTTTTTCCCCTGGTTCCGCCGTTTTGCTTTTCCCGGCTACCCGCCTTCGCCGAGGCTACGGCGGGCAGGCTGGCTACCGCCCACCGCCAGCCTTCTCCGCGATCACCAGGTCCATCATCCCGCGGGAAACCACGATCTTGCGGACGTAGACCAGGTCTTCGAGCGTCTGGCCGTCCTGGCCTTTCATCCGCTCGCCCAGGATGAACGGGCCGGAGACTTTCCCGGCCAGTTCCACGAAAACCGGCTGACCCTTGGTCGAGCCTTCCACGACCGAGCCGTCGATGATCTTGAACCGCCAGTGCATCCGCCGCATTGGGTACTTCTTGCCGGTGTAGACCTTTTCCGGCTCGCCCATGCCTTTAGGCCGCCAGCTAAGCTCCATGCGCTGCTCTTCCACGACGGCCTCGATGCTCAGCAGGGTCAGGAAGTCCACTCGCCGCCAACTCTTGGTGGCCTCCGACCAGACGATCCACGGCTTCTCGACAGTCGTGTAAAGTCCGCCGGCAAGCTGATTGCCGTCGCTAAGCTCGATCACGCCCGGCAAGGCGTCGCCGCGGCGAAAGGGCAGATCGGGCGAGCGGAACGGGCTGGCGGCTGTGCCGGGTGCGGTGGCGCCGCCCCCGGATGTCCCGGCCGGTGCGGCACCGGCCTTGCCGTTTGCCGGTTCGACCGCGAGCTTACCGCCGAGCGGCTTGATGGTCGCGCCGGGTTTGTTCGGCTCGACAGGTTTGTTCAGCTCGACGCTCTTGGCCCGGTTCAGCCAGTAATCAAGGTCGCTCGCCGGCTGCGGGTCGCTCGCCGGCGCGGTTGTCGTCGCCGGCTGCGTCGCCGACGATGCGGCGGGCGCGGCGGCGGGCCCCACCGGGGCCGGCTCGTTGCCGTTGGCAAACGGCATGGTCCCAGCCGCCAGCAGGCACGACAGAATCGCAATGCGGACGCTTTGAAGCATTATTGGCCTCGGCCAGCCATTATACAGGCCGAGCAGCGTTCATCGTATCCGGTAGTGTTGCGCCTCAACAAATCACCGCAGCCGTGGCTGAAGGCGTTCTTCCCGCAGACGAATGAATGAACGATCAGGGAATGAACGAATAGGGATGGACGAAACGCCTTGACCGTCACGGGCGTGGGTGCTAGTGTAGTGCGTCAAATAGATTGTGAATTATCACGAGGTCGTAAATCCGAAATCCTAATCTCGAAACCTGCCTGCCGGCAGGCAGGTTTAGAGATTCGGATTTAGAATTTATCAGGCGGCATAATGTTCATCAATTCTGAAACAC
>CAYOBS010000556.1:0-1546 GCA_964402305.1 uncultured Planctomycetaceae bacterium
TTCCGCCTTTTGCTTTTCCGGGTTCCGGGTTCCAAGTTCCGGGTTCCGCCTTTTGTTTTTGGGTTGCCGTATCGTAAGCTACGCGAGGCGTGGGTGTTTGCCTTGGCTCGATGGAGGACCGCCATAGTGTCGAAGAGTGTGAGGCCTGTTTCAGAAGCTTATGCCGTGGCCAGGTTGGCGACATTTTCAGTGATTGCCGTTGCCGTTGCGTCCTACGCGATCGGCCAGGTGGGGCTTGCGACTCCCACGATTCTGCTGGTGACGCTTATGGTGGGCGTGGGCGTTGGGATGGTCATTCAGGTCCAGCGGGCTGTAAGCAAGTTGGGGACTCAGTCCAAGTCGGTCCGGCACAGCGCAGGCGTGGCCGAGAGGCACTACATCGAGGTTCTTGGCCGGATCGTCAAGGTTGTGGAGAGCCGGGACCGCTACTGGGCGGGCCACAGCCACAATGTCGGCCGGCTGGCGGGCATGATCGCCCGGCAGCTTGGCCTGGGCGAGTCGCAGTGCGAGCAGATGGTCCTGGCCGGCGAGCTGCACGACATCGGCCTGCTTGCGGTGCCGGAATCGGTCATCCTGAGCCACTCGCGGTTCGGCGTGGAGGACTTCCGCCGCGTCCAGACCCACAGCGCGATTTCCCACGACATGCTCAAGCCGCTGGAGATGCTTGGCGGCATCCTTCCGGCAATCCGGGCGCACCACGAGAAGCTTAACGGCACCGGCTATCCCGACGGGCTAAGGGGCGACGGCATCCCGCTGGGAGGGCGGATCCTGGCCGTCGCGGACGCCTACGACGCGATGACCCACGACCGTCCGCATCGCCAGGCGGTCTCGCCGGTGACGGCCTTGCGGGAGTTGCGGCGATGCACCCCGGCCGGGTTCGATCCCGCCTGCGTCGAGGCCCTTGCCGCCGCACTGAGCGTCCCAACCATGGAAGGATTCTGCGCGGGCGCCTTGGCGTCAGGCCTGGCCTGAGGCCTAACGGCCAAGGGCGTGGATGAAACGCGGCCGGCCCCGGGCGTTGCCAGGACCGGCCGCGATGGTGTTGTTACAGGCCGCATTGCAGGCCCGCCGTGTCGCCGGCGGCTGGGGGTGCGGCGGGGGCCCTTGACGGGCTACGGCTGCGGGTGATGTTTGCGATTGGCCAGGCTGTCGACTTTCCCACCCATGCCATCGGCGCCGGGCGCCTGCAACAGCTTTTCCCGCTTGATAGCCTCGTAGACTTCCTTGCGGTGGACTGGCACGTGGGGTGGAGCGTTTATACCGAGCCGGACCTTCTCGCCCCGGATGTCGACGACGGTTATCTCGATATCGTCGCCGATCATTATCGTCTCGTCCCGTTGTCTGGAAAGCACCAGCATCCTCGGCTCCTTCCTTGGAGTTTGAGGGGACAGCCCTGCCGGGCGCTTGAGGCCACAAGGCCGGCCGAATTCGCGGAAGGCTCCGCGGCGCTCAAGTACAGCACCCTATATCGGCCAAAAGCGCCGCCAGTGTGAGTCTGGTTTCACATATCCCGTTTTGAAGGCGTCGCTTGGCGGGACTCACTTGC
>CAYOBS010000557.1:0-1533 GCA_964402305.1 uncultured Planctomycetaceae bacterium
GCCCGCGGATTTCGCCGGGCCTGCTCCCTGGGAGCAGTGCAACCCGCCACGTGCCGTTGGCCCACGCCTCGGCCAGGTCCGGCATCTCCCGCGGCCTGGGCGGTAGCGTGTCCATCAGCGGATGGCCAACATATGTCGCGTTGACGCCGCGGTGCCGCAGGTAGGGCTGCTCGAACGGCAGGATGCACCCGACCTGGTCGGCCAGCCGGGCGAGCTTCTTGACTCGCCACGGCGCCCACGCCCAGACCTGCGGGGCGATGTAGTAAAACACCTTGGCGCCGCACCGCTTGGCCTCGGCCGCCAGGTGCCAGTTCAGCGCCGGGCTGTCAACCGGGATGTGCAAATCCGGGCGGATCTCGGCGATGCGGCGGCGGATTTGCCGGACCATCCTGTAGTAGTACCCGAGCTGCGTAATCGCCCCGCCGGCCATGCTGGCGCGTTTGGTAAGGTCGGCGACCACTTCGCATCCCGCGGCCGCCATTTTCTCGCCCGCCACGCCGATGAACCGCGCGTCCGGCCGGAGGCGGCGCATGGCGGCGATGAGGCGGCTGGCGTGTTCGTCGCCGCTTGCCTCGGCGGCTGAGATGAAAATTGTCAGCGGGCGGTCGGTCATGTTGAAAGAACAGTAGTAGGTAGTGGGTAGTAGGGATCAGGCGACAGCCATCGTCCTCGTTCTCGTTCTCGTCCTCGTCCTCGTTCTCGTCCTCGTTCTCGTTCTCGGCCTCGGCTCTTCGTTTCGTCGGGTGAGCCGAAGGCTCATGTACGACTGCTCCAAGCCGCGTGCAGTCTTCATCGCGAGCAGCCTAATCGCCGATCCCCATGGCCCCGCCGCGGCTCTCGGCGGAGGCTATGGCAGAGGCGATGGCGTGGGTGTCGATATGGCTGATGGAGATCAGGATGCTCGAAAGCCCCTGCCGGTCGGCGATCAGCCTGCACTGGCCTGTAAGCTTGACCACGGGCTTGCCCGACGGCGTGTTGACGACCTCGATGTCCGTCCAGGCGATGCCGTCCTTCCAGCCGGTGCCCAGGAGCTTCAACACGGCCTCCTTGGCGGCGAATCGCCCGGCCAGGTGCTCCAGTTCGCGTTTTCGCCCGCGGCAGTAGGCAAGTTCGTTCTTGGTGTATATGCGATTGAGGAACCGCTCGCCATGGCGGCCTATGGCCTCGGCCAGACGCTTGCAGTCCACCAGGTCAATTCCGTGTGCCACTACGGTCATTCTTCAGGCCTCGGGATTCGGATTTCAGATTCGAGATTTCAGATTTCAGGCTTCAGGCTTCAGGCTTCAGGCTTCAGGTCACAGGATACACGATGCAAGCTGGAGACTACAGGCTACAGCTTCCCCGTTCCGATTTCCAGGTTCCGGGTTGACAGGTTCCGGGTTCCCATTACCTGGCCTGCCTGCCGCAGGCAGGTTCCGCCTTTTTGCTTTCCCGGCTACTGGCTACTGGCTACCGGCTACTCTTACTCGTCGGCGGTGTCGATGATCTCGCGGATTTCCGGCGGCAGGAAGCGGTCCTCGACCTGCCGGCGTC
>CAYOBS010000558.1:0-1529 GCA_964402305.1 uncultured Planctomycetaceae bacterium
GGCCAGCAGGGCATGGACAAGGCCATCCGGGGCAAGACGCACGCGACGGACAAGAAGCTCCGGGCCAAGGACCGGCCGCTCGTCAACGACTTCATCTCGGACGAGGAGTTCGCACGCCTCTTGCGGGCGTGGTTCGGCAACATCACGCGGGTGCTGGAGCCCGGGCGCGGCTTCTACATCTGGGGCGGCTACAGCAACATCTGGAACTATCCCAACGCGCTGAAGGAAAGCGAGTTGTACTTCAGCCAGATGATCATCTGGGTCAAGGAGCACCCGGTCCTCACCCGCAAGGACTTCATGGGCAACCACGAGTGGTGTTTTTATGGATGGAAGGAAGGGGCGGCGCACAAGTTCTACGGCCCGGCCAACATCACCGACGTCTGGTCGGTGAAAAAAGTCAACCCGCAGTCGATGGTGCATTTGACCGAGAAGCCCGTCGAACTGGCGGTGCGGGCCATCCAGTACTCGTCGCTGGTCGGCGAGAACATCTTGGACCTGTTCGGGGGCAGTGGCAGCACGCTGATCGCCTGCGAGCAGACGGGCCGCAACGCTTACTTGATGGAGATCGACCCGCTGTACGCGGACGTGATCGTCCAGCGATGGGAGGCATTCACGGGCAAGAAGGCCGAGCTGGTTCCGGCGGGCGAGCCGGCGGAGGTGACGGCATGATCTACCTGGCCAGTCCATACTCGCATCCAGATCCCGCCGTGCGTCAGTGGCGATTCGAGGCCGCCTGCCGGGCAACGGCCACGATGATCCGGGACGGGAGGCCCGTATTCTCCCCGGTCGTTCACTCGCATCCCCTCACCCGCTACGGTCTGCCGGTCGAGTGGGAGTTCTGGGAGCGTTACGACCGGGCATACATGGCGGCGTGCAGGGAGTTCGCCATCCTGACGCTGGAGGGCTGGAAGGAGAGCAAAGGCGTCAAGGCTGAGATTCACATCGCCGCAGAGTTGAGGCTGCCGCTCTACCTGATCGACCCAGTAAAGGTCGGCGTCCGGGCCGAGTCCGACCCGGCGCTCGTGGCCGGGTCGGATGGAGGGGCGGCGTGATGGTGGTGTCGCTACTTCAATTCACGGCGCAGGCGCGCTGCGCTACGGACGCGGATGGCGCGCTGGGTCTGCATGTTCACGGTTCGCCATCCCCCGTAGGGACTCTCGCCCGTTATCTTGACCGGCACGATCCTGCCGCTGACCTTCGCGGCGTAGACGCCGCCAATGGTGATCTCGTGCTTCTTCATGGTCTACTTGGCCTCCTTCCCGGCCTCGGTCAACTCGAAGTGGCCGCGTGCGGTCTTGCGGAACCGCGCGTCGGCACCCTTGACGTTGATCTCGCGGAGGATGGCCGCGTAGATCGTGGAGGCCGGGGTCTTGCCGCCGGTCTGCCAGTAGCCCTTCTCCAACGCCGTCTTGACGATGTCGCCGCAGTTCATCGGCACGCCCGACTCGCGGAGGACGGTCACGGCCGCGTCCAGCCCGCCGGGCTTGCGCTGCTTGGCGGGCTTGTCGGCCTTGGGCTTGCGCTGCTTG
>CAYOBS010000559.1:0-1523 GCA_964402305.1 uncultured Planctomycetaceae bacterium
GGAAAATCTACTGCCAGCAGCACATCGACGGCGGAAGCGTGCCCGTTTCCGTGCCTATCAACATCTGGTCCATGCAGTCGCTGATCTGCGAATCGCGGCTGGCCAAGGCGCCTTTCGCGGCCACGGCAACACAGACGCCCGGCGGGCAGTGGACGGTGACAGTAACGAATCCCGGGCCTGCGCCGATAATCCGATGCTACGCCCGCGTGGGCATGCGCGAGGTCGTGCGGTGCGGCAGCGTCCCGCCCGGGAAGGCCCGCGAGTTTACCGGCAAGGCCGAGAGCTGGCAGATGCAGGGCGGTGAGACCAACGAATCTGATTCCTATTCTGACGGCTATGGCAGTCGTTCAGGGCCCGTCGACCTGAGCCGGTACAGGCTCGACGCCCCGCTGGCCCAGGGCTCGTCACATCGAAGCGACGCGATCGAGTCATACCTCAAGGGCGGGGCGGTGGTCGTACACGCCGAGTACGACGACGCGCCCGTGCCGTTTGACATCGAAGGAAAACGCTGCCGGTTCCAGCACACCCTGCTGGCCCGGCTGGTGGTGTTCCCGGAAGGCAGGAAATAGAACCATGGCGATGATCGAGACGAAAGGCCTGACCAAGTATTACGGCCCTTTGGCGGCCCTGACGGACCTGGACCTCCAGATCAACGAGGGGGACATCTTCGGGTTCATCGGCCCCAACGGGGCGGGCAAGACCACGACGATGCGGATCCTGGCGACGCTGCTGGAGCCCACGCGCGGGCAGGGATTCATCAACGGAATGGAGGTCGGCGCCAACGGGCTGAAGGTCCGCCGCATGGTCGGCTACATGCCGGACTTCATGGGCGTCTACGACGACCTGAAGGTCTACGAGTACCTCGAGTTCTTCGCCGCGGCCTTCGGGCTGGACCGCTCCAAGCGAAAGGCGGTCATCGGCGACGTGCTGGAGCTGACGGACCTGACGGTCAAGCGGTCCTCGCCGGTGGATGGGCTTTCCCGCGGCATGCAGCAGCGGCTCCAGCTTGCCCGCGTGCTCATCCACGACCCCAAGGTGCTGATCCTGGACGAGCCCGCCAGCGGCCTGGACCCGCGGGCGAGGATCGAGATCCGCGAGCTGCTCCGCGAGCTCAAGAAAATGGGCAAGACCATCATGATCTCCAGCCACATCCTCTCGGAACTGGAGGAGATGTGCGACCACGTGGGCATAATCGAGCACGGCAGGCTGATCTTCAGCGGCACGATGGGGGAGATTTCCGCGAGGATGGGCCTTAGCCTCAAGGTCCACGTGCGCGTGGTTGGCGACCCGGCCGCCGCGGCGGACATCCTTCGCTCGCTGCCGCAGGTGGCCGACGTCCAACTCGCGGGCGACGGCTTCGACGTGACGCTCCGGGACGGCGAGAGCGGCGACGGGCTAATCGCCCGCACGCTGGTCCGCGCCGGCATCGACGTGGTGGCCATCGTGCCGAAGCAGCTCAAGCTCGACGACGCGTTCCTCCAGCTTACAAAAGGAATCGTGCATTGAGGAAAGACGGTAGCCGG
>CAYOBS010000560.1:0-1522 GCA_964402305.1 uncultured Planctomycetaceae bacterium
CCGGCTATCCCGGCGCGCCGGGACTACCGGCTATCCCGGCGCGCCGGGACTACCGGCTACTAATCCTTGACCACGTTCATCCACTTGCCCTTGGCGGCCGAGGCCAGCACGGCGTCGCATACTCGCTGCGTTGCCAGGGCCGCGCGGAAGTCCGGCTGGGCGGGCTTATCGGTGCCCAGACCCGTCAGGAAGTCCGCGATCTGGTGGATGAACGTGTGCTCGTAGCCGATCTGAAGGCCCGGCACCCACCAGTGGCTCATGTACGGATGTCCGCCGCCGTGATCGGTCATGTGGATGCTCCGCCAGCCTCGCAGCCGGCTCTCATCGCCGTGATCGAACCACTCCAGCCTGTGCAGGTCGTGAAGGTCCCAGCGGGCGGAGGCCTTCTCCCCGTTGATCTCGAACGTGTACAGCGCCTTGTGCCCGCGGGCGTACCGGGTGGACTCGAAATTGCCCATCGAGCCGTTATCGAAATTGCAGAAGAACGTGCAGGCGTCGTCGATGCCGACCTTCTCCCGCTTGCCCGTCTCGGCGTGCATACGCTCCTTGACGAACGTCTCGGTCATCGCGTTCACGCGAGTGATCGGCCCGTTGTGCCACATGGCCGTGTCTATGCAGTGGGCCAGGAGGTCGCCCGTAACGCCGCTGCCGGCGGACTTGACATCCAGCCGCCATGTCCCCATCCCGCCCTGCGGGACGTCCGGCGAGATCGTCCAGTCCTGAAGGAAGTTGGCGCGGTAATGAAATACGCGGCCGAACCGGCCCTCGTCGATGAGCTGCTTTACCAGCGTTACGGCCGGGACGCGGCGGTAGTTGAACGACACGAAGTTCGCCACGCCCGCCTTCTCGACGGCATCGACCATGGTCTTGGCCTGATCGCCGTTCAGCGCCAGGGGCTTTTCGCTGATGACTGTTTTTCCGGCCTTGGCGGCCGCGATGGCGATCTCGGCGTGCGTGAAGTTCGGCGTGCAGATCTCGACCACGTCGATGCTCTTGTCGTCGACGACCTTCCGCCAGTCGGTGCAGCTCGAGGCGTAGCCCCACTTGCTTGCGAAGGCCTTGGCCTGATCGGCCTCCAGGCCGCAAATGACCTTCAGCACCGGCTCGTAAGGAACGTCGAAGAAGTTCGTGACCCGGCGGTACGCGTTGGAATGCGTCCGCCCCATGAACCCGTACCCGATCATCCCGATATTGAGTTTCTTTGCCATGTTCGATTGCTCCTCTTGTTCAACCCGGACCCGCTCACCGAACGGCGTCTCTTGAATTGTGTCTGGCGATGACTTCCCAGCCCCGTTCACGGGGCTTTGACCCCGCGACAGCGGGGGTATAGGCCAGGGCTTTTAGCCCTGGTTAACGGGCGACGCGCCATTTGTTTCTATTCCTTTTTTTCATAGCGTGCTTCAGCACGCTTACACGTGCCTTGCAGCCTTCAGGCCAAAGATGGATCAAGCCCACCCGTGCGCGTCTCGCACGGCCAGCATCGCGGCGAGGATGCTGTTCCACGTCCGGCTCTGGGCCATCA
>CAYOBS010000561.1:0-1516 GCA_964402305.1 uncultured Planctomycetaceae bacterium
GACACTGTAGCACCGTTGCCGGGATAAATTCATGATTCGCCGAGTCTTTGGCCGATGAATCTCTTGGAGGAACGGAATCCTCCTGGAGATGGTCACGATGACTGGACCTGGCGAGTATACGGCTGATGTCAGCGAAGGAATCACGCGTGTTGAAGACCTGCCCGAACCAAAGATCGTCCGGCGATGGCGCAGCTTTAAGCGGCGCAAGTGCCCGTGGTGCGGGTATTCGGCATACCGGGACAAGGTTTTCACTCGCACCTTGCACGACCTGGGCGATCTGGCCGCCAACCGGCCGCGGGATTTGGTTATCACCTATTCGCAACACTGTTGTTCCCGTTGCAGCAAGTACTTCAACGCCGACCTGTCGGACCTGGCAGACCCCAACAGTCACTACACCCGCCGCGTCGTCGCCTTGGCGGTGCGGCTGGTGGTCGAGGACGGCTTGCCCTATCGGTCCGCATCCTGGCACTTGTGGCGCGACCACCGCGTATTCGTCCCATTCGCCACTGTCCAGAACTGGGTGGAAGCGGGGGGGAAAAAGAGCCGCTGACCGCATCACGGAAGACTACCTTGATGGCGTCCTGGCCGACTTCTCGGGCTACATTGCGGCCGACGAACTGTACGACGGCCCGTACTGCGTTCTGTCGATCGTGGACAACCATCGGTTCACGCGCCTCATCTACGAGGTTCTGGACCACAATCCCACCGAAGAAGACATCACGAAGTTCTTCACGCGGTTCCATGAGGCCTTGAAGGCCCGCGGTCTGAGCCTCAAAGGCGTCACCACCGATGGGTCGCCGTTGTATCCCAAACCCATCGCTCAGGTCTTTGGTCCGATCCCTCACCAAGTCTGCCAGTTCCACGTGATCGCCGAACTCAACAAGGCCGTCCTGAAGGCGGTGGCCAAGGTTCGTCGGCAACTGAAGGCCACGCTGCCCAAGATCGGCCGGGGCCGGCCATCGGGTGCCAACCGCAAGCTTGCAGCCCGCAAGAAACGCATCGAAGCCAAGATCACCGACCTGTTCGACCATCGCCACCTGTTCGTCCAGCACCATCTGACGCCGACGGAACGCAAGACGCTCCAGCGGATCACGCGGGGCCAGCCGGAGCTTCGGGCTCTGCGGCAGATCGTGGACGAGGCCTACCGCCTGTTCGACCGTCGCTGCCGAACCGACACGGCACTGGCCAAACTGGCCCGGCTCCGTCAGCGAGTCCGCCGCTTCAAGAGGCTCGGCCAGGCGCTCAAGAAGCTCTTCTCGCCCACGCTGGAAAAGGCCCTGACCTTTCTGGACGATTCTCTGCTGCCGGCGACATCCAACGCCGTCGAGCGAGGCAACCGCCGGCATCGGAAAATGCAGAAGACCATCTACAGCGTCCGCACCGGCCCGCACATCAGCCAGCGCATCGCCATGGACATGCTCCGCGATGCCCAAGCCCAAGGGCGGTTGCAGACGACTCGGATGCTCCACTATGCAAGGGCTGGATAACATATTCCCGGCAACGGTGCTACAGTGTC
>CAYOBS010000562.1:0-1507 GCA_964402305.1 uncultured Planctomycetaceae bacterium
CTTGCCCTTGGCCTTCATCCACTCGTAGAACGTTCGCGGGGCGACCGGGATGAGTTGCGGCGGGAGCAGGCCGTAGTCGCCCGTGCGGTGGGTGTCGTAGTCCTCGTTCTCGCGGCGGATGCTCTGGTCCGCGGCGGCGATGAACGCGGCCTCGTCGGCGGGGGAGCGGTCGAACTCGACTATCCACCGGTGGGCGGGGATCGGGCTGTCCGGGCAGGGGTAGCGCGGGGCGATGGTGTAGTCGGCCACGGTCGCGCCGGTTTGCTCGCACGCGGCGGCGACGGCCTTTTCGATCATGCCGAGCGTTACGTGCTCGCCAAAGGCGCTTAGCTGTAGCTGCGTGCGCCCGGCGAAGACGATCCGCGGCGGGCTGAGGCTTTCGAACCGCACGACGTCGCCCAGCGGCAAGGCCCAGATTCCCCCGTTGGTGCTGACGAGCACGGCGTAGTCCTCGGCCTGGCGGACTTCGCCCAGGTGCAGGCGCGGCGGATCGGCCTCATCGGCGCGGCCGGCGGGGATGAACTCGTAGAAGACGCCGTTATCGACGATCAGCCGCAGCGGCTCGCCGTCGTCGACCTGTATGGCGGACATGCCGGCCTCGGAGGATGAGTAGGTGCTGGTGTAGTGGATATCCCGCCCGACGTACTGATCGAAGGCCCGGCGATAGGGCTGGAACGACATGCCGTATGAGATGAAGTGCCTCAGCTTCGGCCAGAGTTCGCCGATTGTCCGCTGGGGCAGCCCGCGGGCCTCGGCCACCTGGAGCATCTGCTTGAACAGCAGCGCCGCCCACGACGGGCAGGCCCCCAGCGCGCATACGTCGGCGGTGAGGTAACGCTCGACGATCAAGTCCACCTTCTCCTGCCAGTTGGCGACGCTGCGGATGTCGTCGGCGGGCAGGCTTCGGGCGCGAACCCAGGATGGTATGTGCCGGGGGACTATTCCCGACGCGTCGCCGTGGAGGCACTTGCCCCGCGGGGTAAGGACGGTGGAGCCGCCGAGGTATAAGGCGCGCCCGTCGGCGATCGAGCTTATCCCGCCCCGGCGGGCGAGGCAGGCCGCCAGCAGGCCCCCGGCGCGGATGTTGCCGCGGATGGCGTCGGCGGTGACCGGCAGGTACTTGTTGCCGGCCCCCGGGGCGCCGGCGGCGGCGGTCGTGCCGGATGACATCGCGAAGTACCGCACGTGCCCTGGCCAGGCCACGTCGGCGGCCCCGTCGAAGGCCTTGTGCCACGACGCGGCGGCCGTCTCGTAGTCGGTCACCGGCACGCGGGCGCGGTACTGCTCCGGCGTGCGGATGTCCGCGAAGCCCAGCCGCCGGCCCCACTCGGTACTGGCGGCCCGGGCAAGCAGGCCGCGCAGGACGGCGAACTGGCTTTCCACGGGCCTGGCGCAAGAGCGCTCGAAGATTCGCCAGCGGCGTCGGAAATCCATCGCCAGTACACAGGCAACCAGGCCCATGGGGTACCTCCTGAAAACACGCATGAAAACCGGAATGTCCCGTGGC
>CAYOBS010000563.1:0-1506 GCA_964402305.1 uncultured Planctomycetaceae bacterium
CGTTTCATGGCTTTTTGTCTCCTGGAGCCGAGGTGGGCGCGAGGTCCGGCCCAGGCTCATAGTGGGTGCGCAGGTTCTCCGGATGCCGTTCCAGCGTCCGGCCGGTCTGGATGTAGGCTTGCTTGACCTGCGGGAAATCCTTCGTCAATTCGACGCTGTCCAGCCATTGCCTCTGATTGCCCGGACCGGCGCCGACGTACCGCATGCCGAGCTTCTTGTACAACTCGCGAAGGGCCGCGAGCTTCACCGAGTCGTCAGCGGTGTGCTCGGCCGTCTCGAGCAGCCATACGATAGACCGCTCCGACTCGCACCGCGCCAGGCCCAGCACCGACGCCTTTCGCTCGGCAAGGGTGGCCTGGGAAGCCGCCAGGGCGCCCAGTTTGTCGGCGGCGGCCGGGTCGCCGAACAGCCCCAGCGTGCCTGCCGCCGCGGCCCGGACCTGGGACGATTTATCCGTCAAGGCCCGCTCGACCGCCTTGCGGGCCTCGGCCCGCTCGGCCTCGTTGCACGCCTCGGGGGAGTCAAATCGCCCCAGCCCCACGACCGCCGCCTGGCGGACATCCGCTTCCGTGTCTTGCCCGGCCGTGAGGATCAGGGCCTCGACGGCGCCCGCGGGCTTTTTGTCGGCAATGTCGCACACGGCCGCTTTGCGGTCAGTGGCCGTCTTGCCGGAAACTTTGGCCGAACAGCCGAATACTGCAAACAACGAGGCCGCCGCGGCGGCAACAAGGACAGTCGCGACAGCGGAAAGCGCCACCTTGGTTCCTCTACTGACGCTCCGCGACTTGCCGGCCATAGTTGCACTCCATATCCGGTCAGGATCGAGACGGCGGACTTCTATATTATACGGAACCGCGGGACCACTCACATCACAACATCACAGGCCCGCAAACCATATTTTATCTTACCACGCCGGCGTCCTTGCCGTCAACGGCCTTTTCTATCACCGGGCGGTCCTCGGGCGCCATCATCTGCGTCAGGCCGACAATGGCGGCCCTTCGCACGATCGGGCTTTCGTCCTGAACCGCGGTTGACAGGCTGTTCCGCGCCCCGAGCGGGCGCTGGCTGGCTATGCGGACCACGGCGGCGGCGCGATCCTGCTCAGTGCCGCCCGTCACATCCAGCCTGCCTGTGCTCCACAGCACCACGGCAAGAATGCCGGCGCCGGCCAGGATTATCGCCAGCCCGACGAGAAACCGATTATTGCCGGAGCCCGATGACGCAGCCATAAATCAACCTCTCACACATGCCTGAGCGGACACCGCCCGGCGCCCAGCGATACCGGCCGGGCGTTCGTAACGCGCACAATCACTAATTATGGGCGGACCCGCAACTCTTATTATACCCTCGGGCAGGTCGTAACGGAAGCCAAACAGCCTTTGGCGAAATAACTGCCTTGTTTCCGATTGAACCCGACCGGCGCCGACCGGTTTGGCCACCAAGGCGCCGGGGCGTCATTGCTCACCCGGGGCGTACGCCTCGGGCGGAAGGGCGACGCCGAGTTTT